>NZ_CANG01000037.1:0-83572 GCF_000309315.1 Sedimentibacter sp. B4 | reverse complement strand
CTTCTTCACTCCTTTGTGTGAGGTTGAATTATGCGGACATGCCACAATTGCTGCCTTTTTTTATCTGGGACTTGAGGGTTTTATCAATGGATTAAATGAAGCAAAAAAGGTTTATCAGAGAACAAAGGCAGGAGTGCTTGAAATTGAAGTGATTTTTAAGGACGGTATTCCTCAGTACGTCTTGATGCAACAATCACAGCCTAAAATTTATGAAGAGCTCGAAGGCGTAGATGTGACAAAAATAGCAAAATCTTTGAATATTGAAGAAAGACAGATTGGGCTTGAAGGACATGATATTAAGGCTGCGATAGTTTCTACGGGGCTTAAGGACATTATAATACCTGTTAAGTCAAGGGACGTTCTGAACAATATTCAAGCAGATCTAAATTTAATTGAAGATTTTTCCATTGAAAAAGGTGTTGTGGGTTACCACGTTTATTCAATGGAAAGAAATCAGTTTTTTGCAAGAAATTTTGCTCCTGCAGTGGGCATAAACGAAGAATGTGCCACTGGTACATCAAACGGAGCTCTGGGAAGCCTTTTGTTTATGAAAAAAATTACTCATGGAATCATGGAAGTAATCCAAGGGGAATCAATGAAACAAAAAAGTTTAATATTTGTGCAGGTTTCAGAAAATAACCACATAATGGATGTTCGTGTGGGAGGAAAAGCTTCGATTCTTAAAAATATATATTTTTAATATGGGGGTTTTTATGAGAATTAATGAGATGGCGTCAATTTTAAATGCAGAAATTATTACAGACTTCAGCGATGAAAGTACAGATATCAACTATGGATTTGCCAGTGACTTAATGAGTGATGTTTTGGCGTTTGCAACAAGCGATTCACTTCTTATTACAGGTCTTAACAACCAACAGGTTATAAGGACTGCTGAGATGATGGACATTACCACTGTTATATTTGTAAGGGGTAAGAAACCGGGTAAAGAAATAGTAGATTTGGCTGTAGAGAATAAATTGACAATTTTGGCGACAGACTATACCATGTTTAAAACCTGTGGTCTCTTGGTTATAAATGGAATGAAGGGAATTGAAGGTAATGACTGAAAACTTTTTAAAAAGGTACAGTTTCAACATTGCTGCAAATGATTTCATAAGTGCAGGTAAAGCTTCCAGTGCTATAAAGGGCAATTTAAAATCAATGGGAATTAATGCACATATTGTTAGAAGAATTGCTATAATATCATATGAGGCAGAAATAAACATTGTAATCCATTCACTTGGAGGACAGCTTCACTGCGACCTATACCATGATAGAATAGTGATCACATCAAATGACGTGGGACCCGGAATAAATGATATTGAAATGGCAATGACAGAAGGATTTTCAACTGCTCCAGAATCCGTAAGGGAACTTGGTTTTGGAGCCGGCATGGGTTTGCCTAACATGAAAAAATATTCTGATGATTTTAAAATAACCTCAGGCAGCAATGGTACAGAGATTGTAATAACTATATTCCTATAGGAGGCTAAAATGAATTTTTCTATTATGTTCGATAAGGAAAAATGCAAGGGTTGCACCAATTGCATGAAAAGGTGTCCTACCCAGGCTATAAGGCTTATCGACGGCAAGGCATTCATAAACAGCACTAAATGCATACATTGCGGCGAATGCATAAAAATATGCCCATACAGTGCATATACTCCTGAACCTATAGAATGGTATGAAGAAATGCATTATTCTTCTTATAAATATAAAATTGCAATTCCAGGTACTACACTGTATGGTCAGTTTCCGAAAAAAATAGACATATGCAGAGTTCAAAATGCAATATTGAAGCTTGGTTTCGATTATGTATACGATGCAAGCTGGGCAGCAGAAATAGTTGCAAAAGCCATAGCAAAAAAAATCGGCAAGGAAAAAATGATAAGACCTTTGATTTCTGCAAACTGTCCAGCAGCAGTCAGGCTCATTAAAAACAGGTACCCATCTCTTATGGACAATTTGATACTACTTAAGGAACCTATGGAAATAGGAGCAATGATGGCAAGGGAAAGGGCAAAGAAACTATATAACCTCAAGGACGATGAAATAGGAGTTTTTTATATATCACCATGTCCTGCAAAACTTTTAGCTGTAACAGACCCCATAGGAAATTACAAGCCTTCTGTTGACTGGGTAATTCCATTGAACACAATTTATGGTGATTTGTACAGAGAAGTTCTCTCTCAGGATAACAAGACGTGTTCATATCCTTCTGCAAGCGGAATTAAATGGGCTGTGTCCGGAGGTCAATCGGAATCAGCAGGTCTTAACAATTACATTGCCGTTAATGGAATGGAAAACATAATTCAAATACTCGATGAAATAGAAAACGGAAGATTAAACGATGTTGATTATGTGGAAGCTTTAGCCTGTGTTCAGGGGTGTGTCGGCGGAACTTTCAATGTTGTAAATCCTTTTGTTGCAAGCAGCAACATTAAGAACATTATAAGCTGTGCAGATTATGAATGCATAAATCCTGATCTTGACAGATTTGAAGAACTGTATGAATCAGGAGTGCTAAAGTACAGGCTCATGGAAGAAAACAATCCAAACAATTTCAACATGAAAGAAGCAATTGAAAGAAGTGAAAAAATAAAGGAAATAACAGATTTGCTTCCCGGACTTGACTGTGGTTCCTGCGGAGCGCCCACATGCAGCGCTCATGCTGAGGATGTTTATAACAACCAGTCAAAATTGTATGACTGCGTTGTATTAAGAGCTAACGAAAAGAGGTAGATTATGAAGACAATAGAATTTGCTCAAGGTTTAAATTTGGAACCTTTGTTCAGTACAGACAAGGACATGAATGTTGAAGGTGTTTATGTAGGAGATTTATTAAGCATAGTAATGGCAAAGGCAAAACAAAATTATGCCTGGATAACCATACAAACTCACATAAACATAGTTGCTGTTGCCGATCTTTTGGATTTGTCATGCATAATTGTAGTGGAAAATATGGAAGTGGAGGAAGAAACACTTGAAAAAGCCAAGGAGCTTGACATACCTATTTTTAAAGCAAAGGAAAGCGCCTACAGTGTTGCATGCAATCTTTTTAAAATGGGAATAAAATGAAATTTTATTACGACCTTCATATTCATTCTGATTTGTCGCCCTGCGGAAGCAGCGATATGACTCCTAATAATATTGTTAATATGTCATATATAAAAGGACTCAATATTATTTCTGTAACAGACCACAACACTGCAAGAAATTTACCTCCAGTAGTCATGCTTGGAGAAAGGGCAGGCATAAAGGTGGTGCCGGGAATAGAAGTAACAACAAAAGAAGAAGTCCACGTTCTTTGTTATTTCAGAAATCTTATTGATGCTCTTCAATTCGGTGATATTATATATTCTTTGTTACCCGAAATGGTGAACAATCCAATTATTTTCGGAGAACAGAACATTTATAATGAGTTGGATGAAAAAACAGGGAGTCTTGGAAAGCTTTTGTTAAATGCAGTATCATTGTCAATTGGGGAAGTGCACAACTTGGCTGTTTCTCATCACGGCATCATGGTACCTGCCCACATAAATAAAAAATCAAACAGCATATTAGGAGTTCTTGGTTTTATTCCGAAAAATTTATGCATTGATCTTGTGGAGATTTATGATAAAACAGCGATTGATGAAAAGTATGTTGAAGGGTTAAGAATCTTAAGAAATTCTGATGCTCATCAGCTTATTGATATATCTGAAGCAAAGAATTTTTTTGAGCTTGATGACATTGAAGATATTTACGATTACATGAACATATAAAGTCGCAGATGCGACTTTTTATATTAACGGAGGAATTATGAAAGAAATTTCAATGCATATTTTGGATATTGTAATGAACAGCGTTAAAGCCAAATCAACGCTTATAGAAATAGAAGTTGAAGACAGCGTGAAAAAAAACTGCCTGAATATTATAATCAAGGACAATGGTATAGGCATGAGCGAAGAAATGCTTAAAAAGGTCACAAATCCTTTTTTTACTACACGTACAACCAGAAAGGTTGGTCTGGGTCTTCCAATGCTCAAAGAATCATGTGAAAGATGCAATGGAAAATTGACCATTGATTCACAATTAGGAGCAGGAACCATGCTGAAATGTTTCTTTGAAAGAAATAATATTGACCGTGCCCCCATGGGAAACATGGGCGAAACTATTATGACAATAATAAATTCTTTGCATGATTGTGAATTAATTTACACTCATTACACAGACTGCGGAATGTTTTCTCTTAGTACTGAAGAAATAAAGAATATACTTGATGGAGGAGATATTTTAGACAGCTCTGTCCTCCTTTGGATCAAGGAATACATCAATGAAAATATTAGAGAATTATCTATAAATTAACAAGCAAATTCATGGAATTTACATCCATTGCTTGCAAATTAACAAAAATGATGATAGAATTTTTAAGAATAACAAAAAAAGATGTTTAAAAGTTAAATATAATCTGTTATAATCGTTATGTTTGATTACTAAATATTCTTTTATATAATTCTTTTATATAAACAATTAAAACAAGAGGTGGTAAATATGAGCACAAAGTTGTTTACTTTTAAAGGTGGAGTACATCCCCCTCAAAACAAGACATTTACGCAAAATGTGCCGATTGAAGATGCAGTTGATCCTAAAATTGTTGTTATCCCATTATCACAGCACATAGGAGCACCTTGCGATCCATTGGTAGCTGTAGGCGATACAGTTAAAGTTGGTCAAAAAATAGGCGAATCAAAAGCCTTTGTTTCAGTACCTGTTCATTCAAGCGTATCTGGAACAGTTAAAAAAATTGAACAGCATCAAGTTCCCGGAGGTTCGAAAGTTAATTGTATAATTATAGAATCTGATGGAAAGTTTGAAGTTCATGAATCTGTTCAGCCAAAAGGCAGTTTAGAAAGTCTTTCAAAAGATGAAATTTTATCAATCATCAAAGAAGCTGGTATGGCAGGCATGGGCGGAGCAGCATTCCCTACTCATGTTAAACTTGCTCCTCCAAAGGACAAGGTTATAGACGTGCTGTTGGTAAACGGAGCTGAATGTGAACCTTATCTCACAGCAGACCACAGAATTATGCTTGAAAAGCCTGAACTTGTAATGCTTGGCATAAAAGCCATAAAAAAGGCTCTTGGTGTTGAGAAATGTTATATTGCTATTGAAAAAAACAAACCGGATGCAATTGAAACATTGCAAAAATTAGCCCAAGGCGAAGACGGCATTGAAGTATGCCCTATGGAAGTAAAATATCCTCAAGGGGATGAAAAGAGAATTATCAATGCAATTACAGGAAGAATAGTTCCTTCAGGCGGACTTCCTATGGAAGTTGGCTGTGTTGTAGAAAATGTTGGAACAGTTGCTACAATTGGAAATGTATTTTTGACAGGCATGCCTGCAGTACAAAGAGTTGTTACTGTATCAGGAAGCGCTGTAAAAAATCCTAAGAATATTTACGTAAGAATAGGTACATTATTTAAAGATGTTATTGAGCAGTGCGGCGGTTACTCTGAAGAACCTGGAAAAATATTAAATGGCGGACCTATGATGGGTATTGCGCAATTTACAGATGAAGTTCCGGTTGTTAAGGGAACATCAGGTATATTGGTATTCAACAAAAAGGATGCACAGATTCCTGAGCCTTCAAATTGTATTTTGTGCGGCAGATGCGTTGAAGCATGCCCTGTTTATTTGCAGCCATACAAGATCAGCAGATTTTCAATGTTGAAAAAATTCGACGAAGCTGATGAACTGCATGGAGCAGATTGCATCGAATGCGGCGGTTGTTCTTATGTATGTCCTGCAAAGAGACCTTTAAAAGAGACAATCAGCATCGCTAAAAAAGAAATATTAACAAGACGCAAAAAGGCAAAATAGGAGGAAATACAGATGGAAAATAAATTGATTGGTTCATCGTCACCTCATATTAGATCCGATGAAACAACTCAAAAATTAATGCTGGACGTTATTATTGGATTAACACCGGCATTGGCAGCAAGTATATTTTATTTTGGATTTAATTCAATTGTATTATTGGTGGCTTCTGTTGCAGCAGCTGTAGTAACAGAGTATTTGTGCGAAAGAGCCATGGGCAGAGCTATAACAGTTACAGATTTGAGTGCTGTTGTAACAGGTATATTGTTGGCTTTTAACTTACCGGCATCAGCACCATGGTGGGTTGCTGTAGTTGGTGCTGCATTTGCGATAGCAGTAGTAAAGCAGGTTTTTGGTGGACTTGGTTTTAACTTTTTGAACCCGGCATTAGCTGGAAGAGCATTTTTAATGGCATCATGGTCAACACATATGACAACAGGATTTATAAATCCGGTTACGGATGTTGTTGCTTCTGCAACACCATTAGCAATATTAAAAGGTACAGCAACAGGCACACTTCCATCAGTTATGGACATGCTGCTTGGTAATATACCTGGAGTTATTGGAGAAACTTCAGCAATACTTCTTTTAATAGGCGGTATTTATTTAATATACAGAGGAACCATAAAGTGGATTATTCCTGTAGTATATATTGGCACAGTAGCTGTAATAGCACTAGTTGTTGACGGAGGAGGCATGCTTTTATATCATATATTAGGCGGCGGACTCATGCTTGGAGCATTTTTTATGGCAACTGACTATTCAACAAGCCCAGTTACTGACAAGGGTAAAGTTATTTTTGCTGTGGGAGCAGGTGCGCTGACAATGCTTATCAGAAAAGTTGGCGGATATCCTGAAGGAGTAAGCTATTCTATACTTCTTATGAACATTTTAACTCCTATGATAGATAAGTATGTTACACCGAAAGTTTTTGGAGTAGCAGGAGGTGTAAAGAATGAAAAATAGTTATGTACGTTTAGGCGGTATTTTATTTTTAATTGCTGCTATATCAGCAGGTGTGCTTGCATTTTTGAATGATTCTACAAAGGATTTAATTGCTAAGAACGAAGCCATGGCTGCCACAAGCCCTGAAGTTTTGGAATCAGTTATGCCTGGTTCAGTAATGTTCAATGACTATGCAGATGCAGCTTTAGTTGAAACTATAAAATCAGAAAACGGAAAATTCGTAAATCTTCAAACAGCTGTAGATGCTTCTAACAATGAACTTGGTTATGTTGTAAGAACATTCAGTACAGTAGCTGGTTATGGCGGAGATATGGAATTGTTTGTGGGTATTTCTCCAGAAGGCAAAATTACAGGCGTAAATGTAGTTTCACATTCTGAGACTTCAGGTCTGGGTTCAAGAACTACAGAGCCGTCGTTCACTTCACAGTTTGCCGGCAAGGATGCAACTGCAGAAATTACTGATTTTGATGCTATAACAGGAGCTACTAAGTCTTCTAAATCATTCCTGAGCGCAGTAAACAACGCAATAAGCATCTATGATCAATATTTAAAATAGGAGGAAGACATGAACAAATTAGATATATTTAAGAATGGTATTACCAAAGAGAATCCTATTTTAGTTCAACAGGTTGGTATGTGTGCAACACTTGCTGTTACAACTTCTCTTTTAAACGGAATAGGAATGGGAATCGCAGTTATAGCTGTTTTGACAGGATCAAACATAGTTATTTCTCTTTTAAGAAAATTTATACCCGATGAGGTACGTATACCTGCATTCGTTATAATAATAGCAGCATTTACAACTATAGTTGACTTATTGATGCACGCATATACTTTTGCATTATATCAGGCACTGGGTGTATTTATACCTTTGATAGTTGTAAACTGTTTAATTCTTGCCAGAGCAGAAGCATTTGCATTTAAAAACGGTGTAGTTGATTCTATTATTGACGGTCTTGGAATGGGAGCAGGCTACCTGGTTGCAATGATCTTATTAAGTTCAGTAAGAGAATTTTTAGGTAATGGAACACTTTTTGGAATAAATGTCCTTCCGGCATCTTATGAGCCGATGATGATTGCAATTCAACCACCGGGAGCTTTCATTATACTTGGATTACTGATAGGTCTTGTAAATTACCTTTCAAGAAGAAAGAAAGCATAGGGGGTACGATAGATGAATTTGATTAGTTTATTTATAACATCTGCGATTGTTAACAACATAATATTTTCGCAGTTTTTAGGAGCATGTCCTTTCCTTGGAGTTTCTAAAAAAATAGATACAGCAGCAGGTATGGGTATTGCCGTAATATTCGTTATTACATTGGCTTCCGTTATAACATACATTGTTCAGAAAGCAATTTTGGATACATTAGGATTACAGTATCTGCAGACAATTATGTTTATATTGATTATTGCAGCATTGGTTCAGTTTGTTGAAATGTTCTTGAAGAAATCAGCTCCTGGTCTATATCAGGCACTTGGTATTTATTTGCCGCTGATTACTACAAACTGTGCAGTTCTAGGTGTTGCCATCATAAACATTACAAAAGAATATAACTTCATAGAAGCTATGGTAAACTCTGTTGGAACATCATTGGGATTTTTCATTGCAATTGTGTTGTTTGCAGGAGTGAGAGATAAAGTTGATAATGCAGATTTGCCGGAATCATTGAAAGGTTCAGCTATTTCTCTGGTTGCAGCGGGTCTTATGTCTATTGCATTCCTTGGATTCTCAGGATTGCAATTATAGGAGGGTAATAAAATGGTTATAGTAAGTGCAGCAGCGGTAACTGGTGGAATAGGTGTTGTTTGCGGTGTCTTGTTGGCAGTTGCAGCAAAGCTATTTGCAGTTGAAGTTGATCAAAAAGTAATTGAAGTAAGAAATGCATTACCTGGAGCAAACTGCGGCGGATGTGGATTTGCAGGATGTGATGCATTGGCAAATGCCATTGCAGCCGGAAAAGCTCCTGTTAACGGATGTCCTGTTGCAAACAAGCAGGCTCATGAAAAAATTGCTTCTATCATGGGAGTAACTGCAGACGAATCAGAAAAGAAAGTTGCACATGTAATGTGTCAGGGCTGCGATACGGTAGCAAAACAAAAATATGAATATAATGGAGTTCCTGACTGCAAGGCAGCAGCAGCAGTTATGGGCGGAAATAAATCATGTGACAAAGGATGTCTGGGATTTGGAAACTGTAAAGTAGTATGTGCTTTTGATGCTATTGAAATAGTTGACGGACTGGCAGTAATAGATAAAGATAAATGTACTTCATGCGGAAAATGTGTTGAAGAGTGTCCAAAAGCTGTTATTGAGTTTGTTCCTTACAAAAACAATGTAATTGTTGGATGCCACAACAAAGATTTCGGCAAAGCCGTAAAAGATGTTTGCTCAGTAGGCTGCATTGGCTGTAAAATCTGTGAAAAGAACTGTGCATTTGATGCAATTCACGTAACAGACAACTTGGCAAAAGTTGATTACGACAAATGTACACACTGTATGGTTTGCGTTGAAAAGTGCCCTACAAAGGCAATTCAAGGAGATTTGCTTTCTAGAAAGAAAGCTAATATAGTTGAAGAAGGCTGTATAGGATGTACAATATGCGCAAAAAATTGTCCTGTAAGTGCAATCGAAGGCGAACTGAAAAAGACACACAAGGTTGACCCTGACAAGTGCATTGGATGCGGAGTATGTGCTACAAAATGTCCTAAGAAAACAATTGAAATGAAATAGTTTAAAGACTGTGTCTTAAGGGACACAGTTTTTTTACTTGCAATTATTTTTTGACAAATGAAGAAATTGAAATTATAATGAAGTAAATTATAATTAACCAAAGGAATGAATTATGGAAGCTTTGAAAAAGATAGAAAACGATTTAAAAGGAAAAACCATTGAACTTTTAGAATTTGACAAAGACAAAACTGTATTGATTGTCGTTGACATGGTCAATGGTTTTGTTTATTCAGGACCTTTGTCTTCACCAAGAGTAGCAGGAATTGTAAAAAATATTGCTGGGTTAAATGAAAAAACCAATGGCTTTAAAAAGGTTTTTTTCATGGACAGTCATGAAGAAAATTCAAAGGAATTTGGAAGTTTTCCGCTGCACTGCATAAAGGGAAGCCATGAAGCAGAGCTTATACCGGAACTTAAAACTAAATTTTCAGAAGGACCGGATACATTATATATTGAAAAAAACAGCACAAATGGTTTTTTCACCGGTGAATTTCAGCAGTGGCTTGAGAAAAATATAAATGAAGTTGATAATTATATTATAACGGGCTGTGTAACAGACATATGCGTGCTTCAGCTTGCCTTAAGCCTGAAGGCATATTTCAACGAAATGAACAAATGTAAAAGAATAGTAGTGCCCAAAGATTGTGTTGAAACATATGACGGCGGTTCACATGATGGACATCTAATGAATTTATTTGCTCTTTACAACATGCACACAAGCGGCATTGAAATAGCAGATAAAATAAACTAAGGAGAATAATATGTATTATAATAATTTTGGCGACAGAAAATTACCCATGCTGATGGATTTTTACGAGCTCACCATGGCAAATGGATATTTTGCTAACGGAATGAAAGATGATATCGTATATTTTGACATGTTCTTCAGAAAAAACCCAGACGGAGCAGGTTTTTCCATTGTTGCTGGATTAGAACAGGTTATTCAGTACATAAAAGAATTGAAATTCAATGATCACGACATAGAATATTTAAGAAGCAAAAATATGTTCAAGGAAGAATTTTTACAGTATCTGAAAAACTTCAAATTTTCAGGAGATATTTACGCTATTCCTGAAGGTACTCCTGTTTTTCCAAACGAACCTCTCATAACAGTAAGAGCAAAGTCCATAGATGCTCAGCTCATTGAAACAATGCTTCTTTTGACCATTAATCATCAAAGTCTCATAGCCACAAAGGCAAACCGTGTTGTGAGGGCTGCTAAGGGTAGACCAATCATGGAGTTTGGAGCAAGAAGAAGCCAGGGCTATGACGGTGCCATTTATGGAGCAAGAGCTGCTTATATAGGAGGAGTTGTGGGAACTGCCACAACGTTGGCTGATGAAGCATTTGGCGTCCCTGCCTTAGGCACAATGGCTCATTCATGGGTTCAGATGTACGAAAGTGAATATGAAGCCTTTAAAGTGTATGCAGAGAACTACCCTGACAGCTGCACGCTTTTAATAGATACATACAATGTAATAAAAAGCGGAATTCCAAATGCCATAAGAATTTCTAAGGAAATCCTTGAACCAATGGGAAAGAGGCTCAAGGGAGTGAGAATTGACTCAGGAGACATAGCATATTTAAGCAAAAAGTGCAGGAAGATGCTAAACGAAGCAAATCTCCATGACTGCGCTATTGTAGCTTCAAACAGCCTTGATGAATTCATCATAACGGATCTCCTTGACCAGGGAGCAAAAATTGATTCTTTTGGAGTTGGTGAAAGACTTATAACAGCGAAGTCAGAGCCTGTTTTCGGCTGCGTATACAAGCTTGCAGCCATTGAAAAAAACGGTGAAATCATACCAAAAATTAAAATATCTGAAAATGAAGAAAAAATAACCAACCCCGGCTAATAAAAAAGTATGGAGACTGTATGACAAAAAAGCTGACAATCCAATTGCAGATGTGGTTGCCCTTCACAATGAAGTAATTGACGACACAAAACCATACACCATATTTGATGAAATTCATGTTTGGAAAAAGAAAAAAGTTACAAGGTTTTATGCGAAAAATCTACAGGTACCTGTCTTCATAGGGGGCGAATGTGTTTATGAAAGCCCGAGTTTAAATGAAATAAGAGACTACTGTAAAAAGGAAGTTGACAATTTGTGGAATGAAGTAAAGAGGTTTACAAATCCTCACACATATTATGTTGACCTTTCATCGGATTTGTGGATTTGCAAACAGGATTTAATAGGGCAGTACAGCTTTAAATAAAATATCCCCCAAGACGGGGATATTTTTAATTAAGAAATAGAATATACATTGCGTATTAATGTTAAACGTTGTTATTTTGAGAAGCTGTCAAAATACCCCTGTATGTATATGATGGGTGTTCCTTTGTCTCCGCTTCCTGAAGTCAGGTCGCATAATGAACCTATGAGGTCTGTAAGTCTTCTTGGAGTCGTTCCCTGAGATTCCATGCTGTCTTTTAGATCACTTTTTTTATTTTCAATGTATTTTGATATTTCGTTTCTAAGCTCTTCGCCTTTAAGGTGGGAGAACTGATTGTCTGCTAGGTATTTAAGCTTCAGTTCGTTTGGTGTGCCTATTAATCCATCTGTATATCCCGGTGATACTACCGGGTCAGCAAGTTCCCATATTTTGCCCACAGGGTCCTTAAAGGCTCCGTCCCCGTAGACCATAACTTCGATTTTTTTGCCTGACATTTCAAAAAGTTTGTCTTGTATGTCAATAACAAGTTCCCTGCAGTTTCTCGGAAAAAGTTTCACTGTATCTTCCTTGGCCTTGTTTGAGCCCAGCAATCCGTAGCTTTCGTTATAACCGCTTCCGTTAACGGATGAAGTGAGAATGTCGTCAAGACCATACACTTTCTTAGCTCCTGCAGCCTTTAACAGTCTCTTGCTCCTGTTTCTTGTGTGAATGTCACATGTTATGACGCTGTCGGTATATTCAAGAATGCTTGCGGGATTGTTGGAAAATATTACTTCAACTTCTGCACCGCTTTCACGGATCAGTTCTGAATAATATTCAATATAATCAATGCCAGTAAAAACGTGGCGTGTATTTACAAAGTTTTTTCTGAACTGTTCTTCTGTCAGAACATCTGCCCATGGATTAATACCCTTTTCATCCAGCAGGTCAATGTCAACCAGAGCATTGCCCACCTCATCAGAAGGATAACTGAACATAAGGTATATTTTTTTAAATGATTTTGCAATTCCTCTTAAGCAAATAGCAAATCTGTTCCTGCTAAGTATTGGAAAAATTAATCCTACAGTATCTTCTTCAAACTTTTGCCCTACATCATGTGCAATGTGTTCAATGCTTGCATAGTTGCCCTGAGCTCTGGCAACCACAGCTTCTGTTACAGCTACAATGTCTCTGTCTCTCAAAGAAAAACCTTCTGCCGAAGATGCCCTAAGAACCGAATCAACAGTAATTTGAACTATATCATCGCCGTTTGATATTATTGGAGCTCTCAATCCCCTTACAACTGTTCCGACTGTTCTATCCATTTTTCTCCTTAAAAATTTTATTTAATAATTTATCTTTTTATATTATAATACAAATCAAGAAAGCTGTAAACCATGCTTAAGTAATAGAAAATCTGTAGTATTTCGAAAATGAAGTGGAGGATATATGAATTTACCCAAAATAGGAATGCGAAATATTAAAACAACTTTATCGGTTTTTTTATGTCTTTTGCTGTTTGATTTAATAAGCAGGGAGAATTCAATTTATGCTTGTGTAGCTGCTGTAATATGCATGCAGAATACAATTGTTGATTCCTTGGAAAAAGGTGTTTCGAGAGTTCTTGGCACAATTGTTGGAGGACTTGTAGGAATATTTGTGCTATTTGTTGTAAGTGAAGTCTTTGTCGTCAGTGAAGAAATGATGATTTTTATAATTCCTTTAGGAATAATACTTCTTATTGAAATTTGCGTTATGATTGACCAAAAGCAAGCTGTCATAATAAGTTGTGTTGTATACTTGAGTATTTTAATTTCAAAAAACCGTGATGGAGGATATGTTCTTTATACTGTAAACAGAGTGCTTGACACTTCTGTTGGTATTATAATAGCGCTCATGGTCAACAAGTATGTGGTAATGCCTGAAAGATTGAGGACTTTTTTAAATTCTTCGAAAAAAAATCAAGATGAAATAATTATTGATGTTATTGAAGATGAAAGTCGTATAAAAACAGAAGATATTGATTTAAATGAACAGCTCAAACAAGCAGGCGAGACTGATTTAAATGAAAAGCTTAATAATCAAAAAAATGAAAAAAATTAAATAGTTAATATAAAAAATTTAAATGATAAATGATAAATTTATTATTGACAACAGCCTCTCATTAATGTAATGTATGTTATTGTCATAATGGAATAAAAACGAGGACAACTTCATAAGATTAACTAACCGGAATACCGGAAAGTCAATGAGGAGGAGTCTTTGTGGGTGCTGATATAGGAATAGTAATGGCATATTCGGCTGGAATTATGTTAATATTCATGATATCCTGGCTATTTGTAAAACCACTGAAGTTTTTAGGCAAATTGATATTAAATTCTTTACTGGGTGCATTGTTTTTGATTGTATTTAATTATTTCGGGCAGTTTACAGGCGTTTACATCGGAGTAAACGAACTGACGTCATTGATTATAGGACTGCTTGGTATACCAGGATTTGTCGCTATACTTGTCGTAAATTTGCTTGTATAGAAGAACATCAAATTTTAATTCTTAAAATTTTTGTTGGACAACGAAATGCTGCTGTTATATAATAGATTATCATTAGCCTTTTGGCTGTGTATATTATTAATATGCGGAAGGTACAAATCATGTGGATAGAATACATTGTTCTTTTTTCTATTGCAATAATGGTTTTTTCAATTATGGTTGTTTTAACCGTTGAAACTGTGCATACTACTAAGAGAATTTCAAAGAAACGAAGCAGCAACACAACCAAGTAAACTGCATAGCAGTTAAATTATAAAAAGAGGAGATGAGCACTAATCCCAATATACAAGGCATAATATAACTTATGTGAGTATAAATTATTTTATTCAAAAAAGTAATTTTAACGGGAGATTAACAATGAAAAAACTGAACATTATTTCGGGGATAAAGCAGTATCGAAGTGAAGTAGATACAAATTTTCACATGCCTGGTCATAAAGGTAAAAATGGTATTTTAGATGAAATTGGAAACAATCTAAATTTTTATGACATTACAGAAACATTAGGTACAGACAATTTACATTACCCGACAGGATTTTTGAAGGATGCCATGGAATACATTGGAGAATCATATGGCTCTAAAAAATCATATATGGTTGTAAACGGGACATCCTGTGGAATCATATCGGCAATAATGGCATGTACTAACCCTGGAGATAAAATTCTTGTGCAAAGAGATTGTCACAAGTCTGTTTATAACGCTTGTATATTAGGAGATTTAAAATTATTTTATTTATATCCTGAATTCAATAAAAAACATGGTTTGAATTTCAGCATCAGCCTTGAAAAGCTGGAGCAGATGCTCATTGACAACCCTGATATAAAAATGGTTGTATTGACTTATCCTACATTCTACGGAATTTGCTTTGATGTTAAGAAAGCAGCTGAAATAGTTCACAAGTATGGTAAAATACTTATGATAGATGAAGCCCACGGCTCACACCTGCATTTTTGCAAGGATTTGCTGCCTCCATCAGCTGAAAGTTCAGGTGCTGATATAGTTACACAAAGCACTCATAAAACATTGCCATGCATGACTCAAGGTTCTATTATGCATATATTGTCAGACAGAGTAGATTTGAACAATGTTGAAACTATGCTTAGAATGCTTCAGACAACTTCGCCTTCATACATTTTGATGGCATCTATAGAAAATGCAGTTCATTGGATGAATGAAAATGGAGAAGAAAGACTGAAAAGAAATATTGAAGTTTTCAAGAGAAGAACTTTGGAACTTAGAAACATGGGTATAAATGTATTAGAAGACGACTTCCTTATTGGTGAAGGATGCTATGACTTTGATGCAACACGTGCAGTAATCAGCATGAGCGAGCTTGGAATAACAGGAACCGAGCTGCAGGAAATTTTAAGGTATGAATATAAAATTCAAATGGAATTTGCTGATTTAATGTACACTGTAGGCTATATCACAGCTACCGATGAACCAGAAGATATTAATAGATTATTTGATGCTGTAAAGGAAATTTACCTTGACAGAAGTCAAAGTAACGAAAAAAGAGAAATTGTACAAATAGAAGCATTTCCTCAGCTTCAGCATGAAAGAAAAATGCGTAAGGCATTTTATTCAGAAAACATACTGGTAGATATGGATGATTCTATAGGAAAAACAGCAGCTGAATTCATAATTCCGTATCCACCTGGAATACCTCTGGTATGCCCTGGTGAAATAATAGTGCCTGAAACAATTGAGTATGTTAAAGTTATGCTTGAAAACGGAATTAACGTAAACGGCGTTGATAAAAATAATCAGTTGAGAGTTGTAAAATGATTGGAAAATTTATAGTATTAGAAGGTCCGGATGGTTCAGGGAAAAGCACTATGGCTCAAAAAATAGGCCAGCATTTCCGTGAACAAGGAAAACAAATTGAATTTACAAGGGAACCTGGGGGAACTGACATAAGTGAAAAGATCAGGGAACTTATCCTGGACAGAAATAATACTGAAATGGATTACAGAACAGAAGCTTTGCTCTATGCTGCGGCTAGAGCACAGCTTGTTCATGAAAAAATAATTCCGTGGCTTCAGGAAGGTAAAGTTGTAATAAGTGAAAGATTTGTTTATTCTTCCCTTGTATATCAAGGGCTCGGAAGAAAACTAGGAATTGAAGAAATAAAAAAAATCAATGATTTCGGAACAAATGCTCTTAAGCCTGATATGGTTTTGCTTTTAGACGTAAACCCAGAAAAAGGTTTAAAAAGAAAGCTCTCCATTGACGGAGGAGACAGACTTGAAAATGAAAACATTTCTTTTCACCAGAAAGTTTATGAAGGATACAAAAATCTGGCAGAGTTTTGTCCTGAAATCAGAACCATAAATGCAGAAAGAACAATTGATGAAATTTTTAATGAAATTAAAGACATTATAAATTCATTATAGGAGGAACAAAATGAAATTAATAACTGCCATAGTGCAAAATGATGATGCAAACAAATTGATAGCAGCTTTGAGAGAAAGTGGGTTTTCTTCTACGAAGATGTCATCCACCGGAGGATTTTTAAGTTCCGGCAACACTACAATAATTTCAGTGGTGGATGATGGTAAGGTTGATGAAGAAATCGAAATCATCAAGAAAATATGCAAAGTTAAAAAGAAAATTACGGCAGCTATACCTCCAAGTTCATTCAGTACAGTGGGAGGATATTTACCTCAGACAATAGAGGTAACTGTAGGCGGGGCTGTAGTGTTTGTAACCCCTATAGAGAGATTTGAAAAGATTTAAGAAAGAGGTGTCAAAATGCTTTACAGCCAGGTAGCAGGACAGGAAGAGATAAAGACATCATTAATTAAATCAATCGGATCAAAACAAATATCCCACTGCTATATATTTGAAGGGCCAAAAGGCATGGGTAAGTATGAGCTTGCTTTAATATTTGCCCAGTCTTTGTTTTGCAGCGATTTTCATGAAGAACCATGCAACAGCTGCCAAGACTGTATTAAAATGAATTCATTGAATCATCCTGATTTACACATAGTGAATCAGGATGAAATTACAATTAAAAGAGAAGATATTGATGAACTTGTAGAGTCGGTTTATAAGAAACCCTACGAATCAGACAAAAAAATTTACATTATCAAGGATGCCTACAAAATGACAACTCAGGCAGCCAACACATTTTTAAAAACTCTGGAAGAACCACCGGGAGATGCGGTAATGATACTTTTGACAACAAATGTCAATTTGCTTCTTCCTACAATAGTTTCAAGGTGTCAGACAATTAAATTCAGAAACATCAGCAAAAAAACAATTAAGACGTACTTGATTGACAAGTATAATTCAACAGATATCATGGCAGATTTAGCTGCAAATTATTCAGGAGGAATCCTTAATAAAGCAGTTAACATCGTCAATGGAAAAGATGACGTGCTGGAAAAAAGAAAAGAAATAATAAATCTGTTTGACAAAATAATCAAAACGGATTCAGAAATAATATATGAAGTAGAAAATTACTTTGAAGAAAATAAAGATGATATAGATACAATTATTGAAATAATTATGATGTGGATTCGTGATGTTATTTTTGCAAAAAACAACATGACTAATCTCATTATAAATAAGGATTTTGCAAACTTAGCTGTCTCACAAGGCGAAACAATGAAAGAGAGTTCAGATATAATCGAATATCTTCAGGCAGCAAGTGACAATATAAAGAGCAATGTTAACTATAAACTTGCTATAGATAATATGCTTTTAAAGATTCAGGAGGTCTTTAAATGATAAAGGTAGTTGGCGTCAGGTTCAAGAAGGCTGGTAAGATCTACTATTTTGATCCGGATAAAAAATGGATCAACGACGGTGATTTTGTAATAGTGGAAACAATCAGAGGAATTGAATTCGGACAGGTGGTTGTAGGACCTAAAATGGTGAAGGAAGAAGACATAGTTCAGCCTCTCAAAAAAGTTTTAAGACTTGCAACAGAAGAAGATATAAAATGCAATCAGGAAAACAAGGAAAAAGAGCAGCAGGCTTTTGATTTGTGCTTGAAAAAAATCGAAGAGCACCAGTTGGAAATGAAGCTTGTTGACATAGAATACACATTTGACAACAACAAAGTCATTTTTTATTTCACGGCAGATGGCCGTATTGATTTCAGGGAACTTGTAAAGGACCTGGCATCAATTTTTAGAACAAGAATTGAACTCCGGCAGATAGGGGTTAGAGATGAAGCTAAAATGATAGGAGGACTCGGACCTTGCGGAAGGCCAATGTGCTGTTCGTCATTCTTAGGGGAATTTTATCCTGTTTCAATAAAAATGGCAAAGGAACAAAAGTTATCATTGAATCCATCCAAGATATCCGGAATTTGTTCACGCCTAATGTGCTGTCTTAATTATGAGCACCAGGTTTACGAAGAGAATATCAAGCTTCTTCCTGATGTGGGAGACAGAGTTTCCATAGCAGGAACAAAGAAAACAGGAATTGTCCTTGATATTAATCCATTGTTCAAGACAGCGAGAGTAAATGTTACAAAGACAGACGGTACCGTTGAAATAGAAGAAATAAGCGGAGAAGACCTCAAGGTAGTTGAAGAAGGTGTCTTAAAACAAAAACACGAAGATATTAACCTGGCAGAGTTAAGAGAATTAGAAGATTAATTATTATGAAAAACTCCTTATTTCCATAAGGAGTTTTTTTACTCAATTTATTACTGTTCGTCCAGCTTTTTTTACTTTATTTAAAAATTATCAATTTATTACATAAAAATAAGGACTAAATAAAATATTTATGCTATTTGATAAAAAAGTACTTTAAAATGTGGACAAATAATGTTAAAATGTTGAATGACAATAATAGGGAGGTGAGTTTAATGGCTTACAAAATTACAGATGCATGCATAAGCTGCGGCGCATGCGAGGCAGAATGCCCAGTTGGCGCTATTTCTGCAGGTGATGACAAATATGTTATAGATGCTGCTACTTGTATTGATTGCGGAGCATGCGCTAGCGTATGTCCAGTAGAAGCTCCTCAACAGGATTAATAAAATAACACTAAGACATAGACAAACAGGACGGTTCTTTAGAACCGTCCTGTTTGTGCAATAAATTCAAAATGGTATGATAAAATTACATTGCAGTGGACGAAACAGTTATGTTATAATGTGCGTGAAGTATAGATAAAGGACAACGAAATGAAAAATATAATTGTAAAGGTATTGAAAAACAGCATAGCTGAAGAAATGGAACTTGAGCCGGGCGATGAGCTTGTGTCTGTTAACAATTGCAGTGTAAAAGATTACATAGATTATAAATATCAAATTTCTGATGACGAGATAGTGCTTGAAGTAAAGAAAAAGGACGGAGAAATCTGGGAATTGGAAATTGAAAAGGACTATGACGAAGACATCGGCATAGTGTTTGAAAACCCCCTCATGGACAACATAAAGGTATGTTCAAACAAGTGCATATTCTGTTTTATTGACCAGATGCCTAAGGGAATGAGAAAATCTCTTTACTTGAAAGATGATGATACGAGACTGTCGTTTCTTTATGGCAACTTTATAACGCTTACAAATCTTACTGATGATGAAATTAATAGAATTGTAAAGTACAAAATAAGTCCTATTAAAGTTTCTGTACACACAACGGATTCTGAACTGAGAAAATTCATGATGGGAAACAACAAGGACATTGACATACTTGTTTATCTTAAAAAATTAATCGATGCAGGCATTACCGTTGACTGCCAGATAGTGCTGGTAAGAGATGTGAATGATGAAACACAGCTTGAAAAAACAATAAGAGATTTATCTTCTCTTCATCCTGGCTTAAGAAGTGTAGCGGTTGTTCCTGTGGGACTTACAAATTACAGGGAAAAACTTGCAGATTTGAAACCTTTTGATGAAGAAAGCGCAATGAAAGTTGTAGAGCAGGTTACAAAGCTTCAACATGAACTTTATAAAAAGCTTAAAACACGCTTCATATTCATTGCCGATGAATTTTACATTCAAAGCAAGATTGATTTTCCATCTTACGATGAGTATGAGGAATTTGATCAGCTTGAAAATGGAATAGGAATGTGCAGGCTTTTTAAACAGCAGATTATAGACAATTTGGATGATTATGAAAATCATAAGCCAAAATATGATGAAATAACATTTGTGACCGGAGCTGCTGCTTATGATTTGATGGTTGAACTTTCAGAAAAAATAATGAGTAAAATTCCGGTTAAAATAAACACTGTAAAAGTAATCAACAAATTTTTTGGAGAAAAAATCACGGTTTCCGGACTGACTACCGGACAAGACATAATAGAGCAGCTTAAGGACAAAAAATACAAAAACATCATATTGCCTGTAAATATGATAAATGACAACAATGTAATGCTTGATGACATGACGGTGGAAGATTTAAAGAGAGAATTAAATACGGAAGTTCAGGTATGTGACGTGGATGGTGAAGCGTTACTTAATCTGATAACAAAATAACGGAGGAAAAAATGGCAAGACCAATAGTAACAATAGTGGGCAGACCTAATGTAGGAAAGTCTACGCTTTTCAATAGAATGGCCGGCAAAAGAATATCAATTACAGAAGATACACCGGGAGTGACAAGGGACAGAATTTATGCTGAATGCGAATGGCTGGACAATCACTTCACTTTAATAGACACAGGCGGTATCGAGCCAAACACAACAGACACAATTTTTGCACAGATGAGACTTCAGGCTGAAATAGCCATAGACATGGCTGATGTGGTGCTGTTTATGGTTGACGGAAAAGAAGGCGTCACTGCTGCGGATGCGGAAGTTGCGCAGATGCTCAGAAAGGCAAAAAAAGAAATCATACTGGTTGTTAACAAAATGGATAAGTTTGTAAACAACAACAACATCTATGAATTTTATAATCTTGGGCTTGGAGAGCCTGTAAGCATATCTTCTTCTGAAGCATTGGGCATCGGTGATCTTCTTGACATCATAATTGAAAAGTTTGATGACACAATGGACACAGATGATGATGATGACAGCATTAAAATTGCTGTAATCGGTAAACCTAATGCAGGCAAGTCATCCATAATCAACAGAATCATAGGTGAAGACAGAGTAATAGTAAGCGACATTCCCGGAACAACTAGGGATGCCATAGACACAAAGTTTGAAAGAAACGAACAAAAATATACAATCATAGATACAGCAGGAATAAGAAAAAAAAGCAAAGTGAGCGAGACTGTGGAAAAATACAGTGTCTTAAGAGCATTTGCAGCTGTTGAAAGAGCAGACATTTGCATTCTTGTAATAGATGCAGACAAGGGAGTTACAGACCAGGACATAAGAATTGCAGGCTATTCTCACGACAACAACAAGGGAATGATAATTGTTGTGAACAAATGGGATTTAATTGAGAAGGACAACAGCACTTTCAATGAATTCCAGGATGAAATAAGAAAAAGTCTTGCATATGCAACATATGCACCCATAATGACAGTTTCAGCCCTCACCGGTCAGAGAGTCAACAAAATTTTAGATGCGGTGGATGAAGTTTTCAGCTTCAGAAACTTAAGAGTTTCAACAGGCGTCTTAAATGACATCATAACAGAAGCAGTACTCATGAATCAGCCTAGAATGGTTAGAGGAAAAAGACTTAAAATATTCTACGGAACACAGGTTGCAGTTAATCCACCAAAGTTTTTGATATTTGTTAATGACAGCGAGATAGTGCATTTCTCATATCAAAGATATATTGAAAACAAAATAAGAGACTCTTTTGAATACAAAGGAACTCCAATAGTAATTGAATTCAGAAGCAGAGGCGAAAAAGGCAACTAATATTAATAAAATTTAGCAGCAAAAGTTCATCTTTTGCTGCAGAATTTTATATAGCGAGAGGTGTTTTATGAATTACTTTTTTATAGCAATCATAGCTTATTTATTGGGAAACATTTCATTTGCTTACATTCTTGGTAAGATTTTTACAAAAAAGGACGTTCGTGACTATGGAAGCGGCAATGCAGGAGCCACAAATGCAATAAGAGCTTTCGGTAAGAAAATCGGCGCAATGGTTTTTATTGGGGACGTTTTAAAAGGTGTAATAGCAGTATTGATTGGGAGAAGCATAGGCGAAACAGGAGTATACCTGGCAGGTGCAATGGTAATAATAGGGCACAACTGGCCGGTATTTTTGAATTTCAAGGGAGGAAAAGGAGTTGCCACAACAATAGGCGTAATGATAATAGCCAGTCCTTTTGTAACTCTCATATGTTTTGTTTTGGGGCTTGTGGTTATAATAGCTACAAGGACTGTGTCACTTGGATCTATAATTGGAATGGCAATGGCGCCTCTGGCAGCGGGTATTTTTGTAAGACCGTTTAATGTGTCATTGTTCATTTTTTGCTTGTTTATAGGAACCATGGCTATTTACAGACATAAGGAAAACATTAAAAGAATTTTAAATGGCAAAGAAAACAAATTGTAGGAGATGATGACTTGAAGAAAAGAATAACTCTGCTTGGGGGAGGAAGCTGGGGAACAGCCCTTGCCAAACTTCTTTCTGAAAACGGACACACGGTTACTGTATGGCTTCGTGATGAAGATCAATGCAGGGAATTAACAACAGAAAGAGAAAACAAGAAATATCTTCCGGGTGTTATAATTCCGGACAACATAGTGTTTACATCCCAAATAAACGAATCATTAAAAGACGCTGAATATATTTTAATTGTTACACCAACACAGAAAATAAGAAGCGTTCTTAAACAATTTAACAGTGAATACAAAAAAAATAAAATTATAATAAATGCTTCAAAAGGAATAGAAATAGGAACAATGTGCCTTGTTTCAGACATAGTGAGGGAAGAAACGGAAGACTGCATTTTTGCAGATCTTACAGGTCCATCCATAGCAAAGGAAGTTGTGGCTAAAATGCCTACAGCCATTACGGTTGCCTGTGAAGATAAAAAAGTCGCATCTGAAATTCAGGATATGTTCATGTCATCTTATTTCAGGGTTTATACAAATGATGATGTGGTAGGGGCAGAACTTGGAGGAGCGCTTAAAAATATCATTGCATTGGGAGCTGGAATTTCTGACGGCATAGGGTACGGAGACAATGCAAAAGCTGCTCTCATGAACAGGGGAATTGTGGAGATAGCCAGACTTGGAATTGCAATGGGAGCTGATGTTGAAACATTCTTTGGATTGTCCGGAATAGGCGATTTGATGGTAACGTGCATGAGCAAGTTTTCAAGAAACTGGAATGCAGGATACCTAATCGGACAGGGATATTCAAAAGAAGAAGCTGCAAAAAAGGTAGGTATGGTGGTTGAAGGAATTTCAACAACTTATGCTGCATATGAACTTTCAAAAAAACTCAATGTAGAAATGCCCATTGTAAATGCAATGTATGACTTGCTCCAAAACAATGCAGACGTCAAGGAAACGGTCAACAAGCTAATGCTCAGAGACAAAAAAGAAGAAAAACTTTAAAAAGAAATTAAGAATGAAAAATGGAAAATTAAAAATTAATGTTAGGATTTGCCCACAAGGCAAATCCTTTATTTTAATTCTTAATTCTTAACTCTTAATTCTTAACTCTTAATTCTTAATTTTATAAAATAATTTGTACATTTTTTGGAATAAACAGTTTATGGGGGGCATATAAATTAATTGTATACGAAAGTGCATAACGGAGGAGGGATTATTATTACGAATTTAGATATATATGAGGATATAGCTAAAAGAACCAAGGGCGAAATATATTTGGGAATAGTGGGACCGGTAAGAACCGGAAAGTCTACATTTATCAGAAAATTTTCTGAGAATGTAATGCTACCGAATATAGAAGATGAATATATCAGAGAAAGAGCAAAGGATGAAATGCCTCAAAGCGGTACAGGCAAGACTGTTACAACAACAGAACCGAAATTTGTTCCTGGAAATGCTGTAAAAGTTACTTTCAAGGACAACATTCATGCAAGTTTAAGACTCATAGACTGCGTAGGATATATGATTCCCGGTGCAATAGGAAACATGGAAGGCGAAGTTCCAAGATTGGTAAGCACTCCTTGGAACGAGGACCCGATTCCTTTTGCTGAAGCGGCAGAAATTGGAACTAGAAAAGTAATAAAGGATCACTCAACAATAGGTGTATTGGTAACAACAGATGGAAGCATTACCGACATTTCAAGAGACAACTACATCATGGCAGAAGAAAGAGTTGTGAAGGAGCTTAAAGAAATAAACAAACCATTTGTAATTATTTTAAATTCTATGCATCCTTTGAATGAAAACACTCAGGCTCTTTCTGTCCAGCTCAAGGAAAAATATGATGCTCCTGTAATGGTTTTAGACTGCATGAACCTTAAAACCGAAGATATTGACAATGTACTTGAAAATGTATTGTATGAATTCCCAATTAAAGAAATCAATGTTGATCTTCCAAGATGGTTTGATGGACTTACATATGATTATTCTTTAAAACGAGATTTAATCAATACACTGAAGGAAGATTTCAGCGACTACTACAAATTGAGCGACTTTAATGCAGACAACATTTTTTCTGCAGAAAATGACTATGTTGAAGACTATTTTGTAAAAGACATAGAGCTTGGAACAGGATGCATAAACTTGAAAATCGATCTTGACAATTCATATTACTACAAAGTTATAAGTGAACTGTCCGGTGAAGAAATTACTGGAGAGCATCAAATTTTGAAGCTCATAGGCGATTTATCAAAATCAAAAGATTCCTACAGCAGGGTTGAAGCTGCAATTAATGACGCTAAAACAAAGGGTTATGGATATGTGTCTCCGGGTATTGCAGACATGATAATCGACAAGCCGGAAGTTTTCAAGGAAGGCAGCAGGTATGGAATTAAAATCAAGGCTCAGGCACCTTCGCTTCATATTTTCAATGCGGGCATAAATACTGAGGTTTCGCCTGTCATAGGAAGCAAAGCACAAAGTGAAGATCTTATGAATCATCTGATGGAACAAATGAAAGACAATCCACAGTGCATATGGGATGCTGAAATATTCGGGAAGACACTATACAGCCTTGTGGATGAGCAGCTTGAATCAAAACTTACTGCAATGCCTGAGAATGCAAGGAAGAAACTTAAAAAGACAATTGAAAAGATTGTCAATGACGGTTCCGGAAGTATAATATTTTTAATAATTTAAATGGGGGAGACCCCATTTTTTTGATTTTTAATTTTTGTAGCAAAATATATAAAAATGTCATATATATTGAAATTTGTCAATAAATATTGTAATATTAATTGTCAAACATGCATATATAACTTGCAAAAACAATGAAATTCGTGCTATAATGTATTTATGGCATATAAAGGCTTTTTTATGAATTGCAGCACATAAATGCAGCAACAATTAAAATCAGTAATTAAAAGTCAGGCTGATTGTTATGATCAGTACATAAAAAATTTGGGGCTTGAAAATGGCAAGAAAAAACTTTGGGTTGAAAAATTTCTTCTTTTCTTTCGCAACAGTTTGCCTGGTTATATATATATTTAAAAATATTAACGGTTCAGTTGACATAATGGTTGCGGAAGACGGCAATCTGGAAGACGTAATCGAATCTTCCGGAATAGTGGTAAAAGATGAAGAAGTGTATGCTGCCTCACTTGATGGCAGTGTCACATATTATTTTGATGACGGAACAAAAATAAAAGAAGGGCAGCTTGTGGCAGATCTTAACACGGACACAAACTCTGCCCAGATAAATAAGCAAATCGAAGAAGTACAAACTGCCATTGATTTGAAAAAAAGCAAAGATAACACTGATTCATCTGAAAAAGCATTGTCAAATGAAGCTCTTTCTTCATATGAAACAGAAATTCAAGCAAGTATCTTAAACAATGATCTGGATGCAATGTATAATATTGTTGGACAAGTAGATAATAACAGCATAGAAACTTATTCCGGCGGAGAATATGAACAATATGATGTAAAGCAGCTTGAAGACATGAAAAAAAACCTTATGGGCAGCGTATCCACTAACAAGGTTCCTTACTATTCCGGCATGGCCGGAATAATCACATATAAAATAGACGGTTTGGAAGACGTGTATAAATTTCAGGATGTTTTAAACATCACTCCAAGCGGTACAAAAGAACAAGATTATACTATTTCCGACAAAAGCCAGAGTGAAACTGTTGCAATGGATGAGAAAATTTATAAAATAATTAGAAATTTTGAGTACTACATAGCAGTAACCGTTGATAACGAAAAAGCAAAGATGTTTGAAGAAAACAAGTACGTTAAGATAAGGGTTCTATCAGATGGTTCTGACCATGAAGTATGGGGTTATATTAAAAAAATTAATTACGGAAGCGAAAGTTCAGTGCTTATTTTGTATTTTGACGATTATTTTTATAAAATATATGATAAACGGTATGTAAATCTGCAAATTATAACCGATATACATGATGGACTTAAAATTAGTTCAGCTGCCCTGACAAAGAAGGATGGCCTGGACGGAGTTTACGTGGAAGATGCCAGCAACATAATTAAATTTTTCCCGGTTGAAATACTTGGAAAAAACGGTGACGTCACAATAGTTTCCAGCGGAGAATATTCAGGGGAAAATGAGAGAAGAATAATAAACATAAATGATAAAAGTTACTCCACAATTAAGACTTTCGACAAGGTGATACTTGAACCTGACAAGGTTTATGAAGGTCAGATTGCAGAATAGGAGGATAAAGTGAGCATAAAGGAAAATATTGACGAAATAATAAAAAGAAAAAATGAAGCAGCCTTAAGATGCGGGAGAAATCCTGAAGACATAACAATAATAGCGGTGTCTAAGACTGTGGATGGTTCAAGAGCAAGAGAAGCTGTTATGGGGGGGCTTGAAAACCTCGGGGAAAACAGAGTTCAGGAAATCATGAACAAGTATGATGAACTTCAGGACCTTCAAGTGAAATGGCACATGATAGGACATCTGCAAAAAAACAAAGTTAAATACATAATAGACAAAGTAGAGTTCATTCATTCAGTAGAGAGTATTGAACTGGCTGCTGAAATCAACAAAAGGGCTTCCCAGCACAACATAATTTCAAACATACTTATTGAGCTTAACATAGGTGAAGAAGAAAGCAAGTTTGGAATAAACGAAATCTCAGTTTACGAATTTGTCAGCTCCATGGAGCAATTTGAAAATATAAAGGTTATGGGACTCATGACGGTGGCACCTTACTGCGAGAATCCCGAAGATGTAAGGTGGGTTTTCAAGAAGATGAAGGAAATATTTGATAAAATTTCTTCTATGAACCTCAAGAACACCCAAATGAAGTATCTTTCCATGGGCATGACAAATGATTTTGAAATAGCAATAGAAGAAGGATCAAATATAGTCAGAATTGGTACGGCTGTATTTGGCAAACGAATATACAAGGAGGATAAGTAAATGGGAGTAATGGACAAAGTAAAGGATTTTATCGGCATCAATGATTTGGAAGATGATTATGAAGAGGAGGAAATTGTTGCTGAAGGTAAATTCGAGAGCAGCAAAAATGACAGGATGGAAACTTATACAAAGAAAAACAATGTAATTAAGGTTCATTCTAACACTGACATGAAAGTCTTCATTTGTGAGCCTCAAAAGTACGAAGATTGCACTAAGGCTGTTGACGAACTGAAAAACAGAAAAGTTGTAGTCTTGAACATCGAAGGAATGGAACTGGAAAATCAGAAACAAGTATTCGAATTCATCAAAGGTGCTGTATATGCACTTGAAGCAAGTATTCAAAAAATATCAAACGGCATTTTCGTTATAGCTCCTAACAATGTTCAAATTGACGGAAGACTTAGCGACAGATTTGAAAGGAATTTTAATTACAAATAATTAAGGAGCGCTTATGTACACTATTAAATTGGCTCTTGGCATACTATTGAGAATTATAGATTCTTTAATACTAGTCAGAGTACTGCTTTCATTTTTCCCAACCCTACAATACTCAAAGGTTTCCAACTTTATCTATCAAATGACCGAGCCCATAATGGCTCCTTGCAGAGCAATTTTAGATAAACTTGGATTAGGCATGGGAATGATTGATTTTTCTCCTATACTGGCATTTTTATTAATAAATTTGTTACAGAATTTGGTTTATGCCTTATAAGGTGCGAGATGAAAGATTTTGAAAAATATTATGATTTTATAAAAGATGATGAAACAAAAAACACTGTGAAAAAAATAGCTGACAAAGCTTTGCAGTTGAGCAAAAATTATATTACTTGTGTTACAGAATTTACAAATCCTTATGTTGCAGAGCTTTGCAGTCCGATTATAAGAAATTTTGACGTTAAATTTGAACTTTTCCCCTCATCTGAACACTGTGAGAGGAAAGTTTTCATTTTATACCCTGATTATATTGAGGAAATAAATGAGGATGATTACATAACAACAATTCGCATCAGGAACAAGTCTAAGTTCAAGAAATTAAACCACAAAGATTATCTGGGTTCCATAATGTCACTGGGAATAGACAGAAACAAAACAGGTGATATTTTTGTTTATGAGGATTTTGCTGATGTTGTTGTTAATAGTGACATTGCCGACTACATTATTTATAACATGGATATGATAGGGCACAATAAAATTGAAACAGAAAAAATAAAACTTGAAAACACGTTGTTTAAAGAACAGGAACATGTGATTTTAAACATCACAAGCTCATCCATGCGCCTTGACAGCATTGTGAAGCACCTTGCCAATAAATCCAGGGAAGAGGCAGCAAGCATGGTAAGAGGAGGAGCAGTAAAGATCAACTTTAGAGAAGAAGACAAAATCTCTCAGGAAGTAAAAGACGGTGATATGATTTCCATAAGCAAGTTTGGCCGCTTTAAAATTTCCAAACTGTCCGGTGTCACCAAAAGCGGCAAATATAAAATAGAAGTTAAGCATTATGTTTAAGAAGAGGTACATATGAATATTTTATCAGGAATTATATTTTTGTTTTCCATAGTTTCAGATCAGCTTGCAAAGCTTTGGGCTGTAAATCAACTT
The DNA here is from genome assembly GCF_000309315.1 of Sedimentibacter sp. B4. NCBI lineage: Bacteria > Bacillati > Bacillota > Tissierellia > Sedimentibacter > Sedimentibacter sp. B4. The sequence goes on along the minus strand of NZ_CANG01000037.1, from coordinate 54,327 downwards.
AAAGACGGAGAATCCATCAAATTAATAGGAAATTTTCTAAGATTTACATACGCGGAAAACAAAGGAGCAGCTTTCAGCATACTGCAAAACCAGCTGTGGTTTTTTATAATAGCAACTGTTGTGATGCTGATTATTTTAGGTTACATGTTTTTTATGGCAAAGAATTTGACACCTGTGTCAAGGCTTTCAATTTCCATGATTGCCGGAGGAGCAATAGGAAATTTCATCGACAGGCTGAGGCTTGGATACGTGGTTGATTTTATAGATGTGAGATTCGGAAGTTTTTACAATTTTCCAATATTCAACATTGCTGACAGCTTTGTTGTGTGCGGAACTATTTTAATGATTATATTGATTCTTTTTAACAAATTTGAAAAGAGTGATATTAATGGATGACAGCAAATTTTTCATTGATGATTTTGATGAATTGTCCGAAGAAGATGAAAATGAAACAGTGATTGTGGCAAATAAAAATGGTGAAAGAATAGATGTATATATTTCTATGTCACTTGAAGACATGTCAAGAAATTCAGTGCAGAAGCTAATTGCTGATGGCAGGGTAACAGTTAACGAAAAACTTATTAAGTCAAATTACAAGATTAAAATAAATGATGTTATTAAAATAATAATACCGGAACCTGAACTTCTTGACGTGAAGGCAGAAAACATCGACATCCACATAGTTTATGAAGACAACGACCTTGCAGTAATAAACAAGCCGCAAGGAATGGTTGTTCATCCTGCTGCAGGGCACTATGGAGGAACATTGGTCAACGGTCTCATGTATCATCTGAAAGATCTTTCTTCCATAAATGGAGTCATGCGCCCGGGCATAGTGCACCGCCTTGACAAGAACACTTCAGGCCTCATGCTTGTGGCGAAGAATGACAAGTCCCACAATTTTCTTGCTGCTTGTTTAAAAGAACATTCAATCAACAGAATTTATTATGCGTTGGTTGAAGGAAATGTCAAGGATGATGTTGGGAAAGTTGATGCTCCTCTTGGAAGAAGCGAGAAGGACAGAAAAAAAAGAGCGGTCACAACGAAAAACAGCAAAAATGCTGTGACAAACTACCAGGTTGTGAAAAGATACGGCAAGTACACCCTTTTAAAACTGAAACTTGAAACCGGAAGAACTCATCAAATAAGGGTGCACATGAAGTACATTGGCCATGCAGTAGTAGGGGACGATGTATACGGAAGCAAATTAAATAAGTTCGGTTTAGAAGGCCAGCTTCTGCATTCAAAGACAGTGGGCTTCATACATCCCACAACTGGAGAATACATGGAGTTTGATTCAGAACTTCCTGAATATTTCCAAAGAGTTTTAAAAATAATAGAATAGTATCAGAGAGGAAAATTCAATGAAAGCAAAAGCTTTGATAATGGATGAAAAAGCTATAGAAAGAGCCGTTTTTAGAATTGCCCATGAAATTATAGAAAAAAATAAAGGCGTTGACAATGTTGTGCTTGTTGGAATTAAAACCAGGGGATGGCCTTTGTCTTTAAGATTTGCAAAAAAAATAGAAGAAATTGAAGGCTCAAAGGTTCCTGTTTTTCCGCTGGACATAACATATTACAGAGATGACGTAGAAAAGGACGATATGGCTCCCATGTCTGTAAAAAGTTTTGATTTTGACATAAAAGACAAGACTGTGGTCCTTGTTGATGACGTTCTTTATACAGGAAGAACCGTGAGGGCTGCACTTGATGCCATAGTTGACAGGGGAAGACCAAAGAATGTTGAGCTGGCAGTTTTAATAGACAGAGGCCATAGAGAGCTTCCAATACGTGCTGATTTCATCGGCAAAAATGTTCCAACATCAAGAAGCGAAAGAATTAGTGTTCATCTTGAAGAAACAGACGGAACAAGCCAGGTGCTCATTAACGAATAATTTTAATGATATAATCATCATGGAGAGAGTATGTACAAATATTTTTATGTAGTCAAAATGTGGGTGAACGTCCTGCTAATAGGAGCCTTAAACTTTTTCATTTTTTTTGATGATGTAGACTATGCCGTATATTCACTTGCTGCAATTGTGGTAACGCAAATTTTGTTTGCACTTACAAAAAAATATAAGTTTCCTCAGGAACACGAAGAAAAAAACAACACGGTGCTTCAGGTTCTCATGATATTGTCATTGTGGGCAGGATTGTATGTAAACAGACTGTTTTTACTGGGCGCATGGATTATTTACGTTGTTATAGAAGCAATAATGTATGTTGCTGTAAAAGAATATTTTTATTGAAAGAGTAAAAACTGCCAAGGAAAATGAAAATCCTTGGCAGTTTTTTATTGTTTTAAGTTTATCCCTGAAATATCAGGCTCCACAAGCATGGAGTAGTTTGTGTCATATATTACAAAGCCTGGCTTTGCTCCGGCAGGTTTTTTGACGTTTGACTTTTTTGTGTAGTCAACTTCTACAAAACCAGAATTTTTGCCTTTGCTGTAAAATGCAGCAACCTTTGCAGCTTCCACATATTCATCATCTTCAAGTTCATCACCGTTTGTTTTTATTATTACGTGAGAACCGGGCATGTCTTTTGCGTGGAACCAGTAATCTTCCTTTTTTCCTATTTTAAATGTGAGCATATCGTTTTGAATGTTATTTTTTCCAACAATTATTTCATGTCCTTTTGATGAAACATATGTTGTAAATTCTGTCTTGTATTCTTTTGATTTCTTTATTTTTCCCTTTTTCTTCATAAAACCTTCAGCAATAAGTTCGGTGTATATGTCGTCTAAATCCTCTGTTGTTTCACAGGATTCAATTGAATACAATATGTTTTCAAGGTACTTAATTTCTGACAGCGAAGTTTCAATAAATTTCTGCAGCTCTTCTTCAGCATTTTTCAGCTTATTGTACCTTTTGAAAAATTTCTGGCTGTTTTGGTTCAGGTTAAGTTTCGGATCCAGGGGAATTGTAATTTCCTTCATTTCCGGGTCGTAGTAATTTACAACTTTCAGCTTGTGATTTTCAGGTGTCATGTGAAGGTTTGCTATTATAAGTTCTCCGTATACCCTGTATTTGTCACGGTCTTCAGCATTTAACAGCTCATTTCTCTGTTTTTCAACCTTTTTTTTGTCTCTGTCTATTTTTGTGTTTAGACTTTTCAGGAGGCTTGAAACTTTCTGATTAATTTTATTCTTGTTATCCTGTTCGAAATAATAATCATCAAGCATGTTGCCCGGCGATGCATAGTTTTTTTTGTCCATGGAATTAAGATATTCTACGTCAAGACAGTAAAAGTCAAACAATTGCTTTTTTTCATCAAAAAATACATTGAAAGTATATTCGCCTTTTTTAGTCTTTTCAAATACACTGTCAAATGCAGCCCATAATCTTTCTTTTTGAAGTTCAGAGACTTCTCCCATATAGGTGCTTTCATTGATTTTTGCCAAAAAACAGATTTCCTTGCTTATGAAAGGACTCATTCCTAAGAAATTTTTATAAAAAAAGTCATAGACGTACATACCTTTAAAAGAACTGCTAACTTCTTCGTAAAACTTTTCTTTGTCTGTCTCAAGTGGATTTGTTTTATCAGCAGGGGGAGTGACGTACACAAGTCCCGGATAAACCTGCCTTACGCTGCTAACATTTTCTGCAACTCTTTTTATGGAGTCGATTATAATCCTTGAGTTTTTATTTATGAATATTATGTTGCTATGTTTTCCCATTATTTCAATAATCAATGATTTATGCACAGTTGTGTCAAGCTCATCCTTACACTCAAAAGAAATTTCAAGTATTCTGTCCATATTGATCTGACTTACTTCCGTTATGTGAGCACCTGTGAGATGTTTTCTAAGTAGCATGCAAAACATGGGAGGCTGCTCGGGATTTTTCCTAGTAACGTCAGTGAGATGAATTCGGGGACTGCTGCTTGCGGCAGTCAAAAGCAGTTTATAATTTTCTCCACTGTTTCTTAGGGAAATTATTATTTCATTTTTATCAGGCTGGTAAATTTTATCAACCCTTGCACCTAGTAATTTATTGTTAAGTTCATTATGTATGCTATGTAAAAAAATACCGTCTAAAGACATATTACCCTCCTATCAATTAATAATTAAGAGTTAAGAATTATGAATTAAATGAAAATTTAAGCGAAGCTTAAATTAACCAAAATTATTAATTATTCATTGTTAATTCTTCATTAATATTAGTATTGTACAGCAAAAAGCTTATTATGTCATGGAAATTATTTATTTTTTGTTTACTATTTGCATTTTGATGTTATAATAGGAATAAATAAGAAAGTCGCTCTGCGGCTTTAATAATAAATATGCACTTATAAATAAAAATATTGGAGATTAAAATGGCTAATATAATAAGTATGACCGGTTACGGCAAAGGCGAACACAATGACGGCAAAAGAAGCATCACTGCTGAAATAAAGACAATCAACAACAGATATTGCGATATAAACATTAAAACACCAAGACATTTGCGCTTTTTTGAAGATAATATCAGAAAAATCTTGAAAAACGGAGTGCAAAGGGGTAGAATAGACGTATATATCAATATTGACTACATAAGTGAATCAGATACTGTCATAGTTCCGAATATGTGCCTGGCAAAACAGTATAAAGACGCCATTGATGAAATCAGAAATGAACTGAATATTACAAGCAGTGCATCCCTTGATACAATAATAAAATTCCAGGATGTACTTGTGGCTAAGGAAGACACTCAAGACGAAGAAGAGCTTCGCATATGTGTTGAAGCTGCCATGAACAATGCTGTTAAGAATCTTATTGCAATGAGGCTTATTGAAGGTGAACAGCTGGAAGGCGATATTAGGTCAAGCATGGCAAAAATTCTTGAGCTCATGGATGAAATCGCCAAGAATTCGGGAACAATTGTACAGGACTACAAAACAAAGTTTGAAGCAAGAATAAAGGAACTTCTGGGAAGCACCTATGAATTGGATGAAAACAGATTATACAATGAAATAGTCATATATGCGGATAAAAGCGATATAAACGAAGAAATAGTAAGATTTAAATCTCACATGTCTCAGCTTGATGCAGCTCTTAGAACAGGTGGGTCTGTAGGAAGAAAACTTGATTTTATTATTCAGGAAGCAAACAGAGAAATAAACACCATAGGTTCTAAGATCGGAAACCTGGATATAATTCAAATGGTTATTGAAATAAAAAACCTTCTGGAAAAAGTCAGAGAACAAATACAAAACATAGAATAGGAGATAATATGTCAAATAATACTATTAACATAGGATTTGGTAATATAGCATTGTCAAATAGAATTATTGCAATTGTTAGTCCCGAGTCAGCACCTATAAAGCGTGTTATACAGGAAACAAGGGAAAAAGGAAAACTAATTGATGCAACATATGGAAGAAAAACAAGGGCTGTAATAATAACAGACTGCGAATATGTTATTTTGTCAGCTATTCAGCCTGACACAATGGCTCAGAGGTTTGATAACAACAACCACAATATAAAGTAACAGAGGTGTACAATGGACGACGGATTATTAGTGGTGATATCAGGACCTTCAGGTGCAGGCAAGGGAACTATCTGCTCAAGGCTTAAGGAAGAATTCAAGGATTTAAAAGTCTCGGTGTCGGCTACTACAAGAAAACCAAGAGAAGGTGAAGAAGAAGGAATAAGCTATTTTTTTATAAATGAAGAAGATTTTATAAAAAGAATAAATAATAATGAATTTCTCGAATATGCTAAAGTGTACGGGAATTATTACGGAACTCCCAAGAGCGAAGTATTCAGACAGCTTGAGGAAGGAAATGATATAATTCTTGAAATAGATATTCAAGGAGCATTGCAGGTCAAGAAAAACTATCCAAAGGGCGTCTTCATTTTCATCCTGCCGCCTTCTTTGTCAGAACTCAACAAGAGAATAGAAAACAGAGGAACTGACTCAAAGGAAGTTATAATGAAAAGAATGCAGTGCGCTTACGATGAGCTTAACTATGCTTTCGAATATGACTATGTGGTTGTAAACGATGAGGTTGAGACTGCAGTTGATAAAATAAAGCACATCATATTTGCGGAAAAAAACCGTGCTGTAAGAAAGAAAGCAATAATAAACAAAATAAGAGAGGTATAATATGAAAAAAATTTCCATAGATAAACTAAATGACATGGTTGACAGCAGCTATTCACTTGTAACAATTATTTCAAAAAGAGCAAGACAGATAATTGACGGTTCTGATATTCTCATTAAAACTCCTACAAATAAACCGGTGGGAATTGCCATAGAAGAGTTTTATGACCATCAGTTTGATGCAATTTACAATTATGATCAGTTTAAAAAAGAACAAGAAGAAAAAGAAGCTTTAGAATTAGAAAATTCAGAATCTGAAGATTCAAATGAAGAATTAGATATACAAGAGGAAGATGAACAATAAATATAATCAGTCTGTTGACTGATTTTTTTCTGTATATCTGATATCGGGGGTAACATGTATAATATTTGTGTGCAGCTAATTTTAAACAACAATTCAAAAAGCACGGATCAGCTATACACCTACGGTGTTCCGGCTGAATTTGAAGAAAAAGTCCAGCCAGGAAAAAGAGCTACTGTCAATTTCGGAAGAAACAGGCATATTATTGATGGTCTAATAGTTTCAGTGTCATCATCATGGGACATTCCGGACAATAAAATCAAAAGCATTATTGATGTAATAGATGATATGCCGGTGGTGTCTTTAGAGATGATAAAGCTTATATCATGGATAAGAGAAAGATATGTGTGCAAGTATTCTGATGCCGTAAAACTCATGATACCATCCATGATTAAGTACGAGCACAGCATTTTAATCAGTGCAAAAGAAGAATTGTTCGCTGAAATATCATTGAGCGAAAAAGAAAAGTCACTGCTTGAAATAATTAAAAATGGATCAATTGAACTTGAGAAACTGAAAAAAAATTATGCAGGAAAAGACATTTACGCACTTCTTGACAGCCTGAAGGATAAAAACATAATAGACATGACAAGCAGTGAGCAGCAAAGTGGGAAAAGATCCTATGAAAAGCTGTTAAGCCTCAGGGAACATAAGCCCATAGATGAATATGACATAAACAAAACACCCAGCCAGATTAAAATAATAAATTACCTGAAACAAAACAAAAAAGTCAATATCAAAAAAATAATAAATGAATTGGATGTATCTCCAGCAGTAATAAACAACCTCCTTAAAAAAGAAATTTTAACTCAAGACCTTGTTTTGTACGAAGAGGAAGAAGAAACAAAAAAGGAAGAAGCTCTCATGCTTAATGAAGAGCAAAGATATGCCTGTGAAGACATATTAAATTCCAAAAATAATGTTTTTCTTCTCCATGGAGTAACTGGAAGCGGAAAAACCGAAGTTTACATGAATGTCATAGAGTATTACAGAAAACAAAACAAACAATCAATTGTGCTTGTACCTGAAATTTCTCTCACAGTACAGACAATCGAACGCTTTAAAAAAAGATTCGGCAATAAGATTGCGGTTTTTCACAGCAAACTTGGTAAAAAAGAAAAATTTATTCAGTGGAACAAGGTATACAACAAGGAAGTTGATGTTATAATAGGTGCAAGATCTGCAATATTTGCTCCCGTTAAAGATTTAGGGGTTATAATAATAGATGAGGAACATGAAGACAGCTATGTGTCAAGCACAACTCCAAAATACGATACAATAGAAGTTGCCATAAGGATGTCTGTTATTTTAAACGCGAAAGTAGTGCTTGGCTCTGCTACTCCTTCTCTAAACACATACTCAATGGTACTAAAAAATCAAGTTGAGCTTCTTGAACTTAATCAAAGAGCCAAGAACAGTGAAATGCCTGATGTTAAAATAATTGACATGTCAAAGGAACTTGATAAAGGAAACAACACTATCATAAGTGAAAAACTTTATGAAAGCATAAGGTTATCCTTAGGAAAAAAGGAACAGGTTATTTTATTCCTAAACAAAAGAGGATATTCGGGATTTGTTTCCTGTAAAAAATGCGGATACGTGGCAAAATGTGACCACTGTGATGTTTCCATGACATACCATATTAAGGGAAATGTTCTTAAATGTCATTACTGCGGCAGGACAAGAATAATGTCATATACATGTCCCAAGTGCGGCAGCGATAAAATAGAGCAGTTCAGCGCCGGAACTCAGCAGGTTGAAAACCTTGTGAAAAAACTGTTTCCAAAAGCCAATACAGCCAGGATGGACGTGGATTCCATGTCAGGAAAGTTTAGCTACGAAAACATATACAATGATTTCAAAGATGGAAAAATTGATATACTGATTGGAACTCAAATGCTTGCAAAGGGATTCGATTTTCCGGAAGTTACAACTGTTGGAGTTTTGTCGGCAGATGCTCTTTTAAACCTTCCATTTTACAATTCAAGCGAAAAAACATTCCAACTCATAACTCAGGTGAGCGGAAGGGCCGGCAGAGGTAACAAAAAGGGAAAGGTGTTCATTCAGACATATGAGCCGGAAAATTATATAATCAATGCTGCGAAAAAAAACGATTATGAAATGTTTATGAAGGAAGAATTGCGCTTAAGAAAAGAATTTGCTTTTCCTCCATTTATAAATATAATAAATATATGTGTGATTTCAAAAAATGAAAAACTTGCAGTTGATACTGCCAATGAAAAATATTATGAGCTGCAAATAAAAGTTAAAGACATGGTAAAGGAAAGGATGGTATTGTTGTACAGACCAATACCACATTCTATTTACAAAGTAAATGATGAGTACAGGATAAACTTGTTCCTGAAGGTTTCAAGACGCAGTCTGCAGGATGTAAAAGACATCATGCGAACTGTTTACTTGGACAAAGACATTGAAAATATAAAAATAAGCATCAACATTAACACTGATACAGTATAGGAGGAAATATGGCTTTAAGAAATTTAAGATTTAACGGAGACGAAATATTAAGAAAAAGAAGCAGAGAAGTAAGTGTCATTGACAATAAAATAAAGATGCTTCTTAATGACATGATTGATACAATGTATGAAAATGACGGTGTGGGACTTGCTGCTCCACAGGTAGGGATTTTGAAAAGAGTGGTAACTATAGACGTTGATGACGGTAACATTTACAAAATGATAAATCCAAAGATTTTAAAATCTTCAGGAGAACAAACCGATCAAGAAGGGTGTCTCAGTGTACCGGAAACAAAGGGAATGGTAAAAAGACCTATGAATGTTACTGCAGTATACACAGATGAAGATGGCAATGAAGTAACAGTTGAAGCTGAAGGGCTTTTAGCAAGAGCAATATGTCATGAAATTGATCACCTTGACGGCGTGTTATTCATTGACAGAACAGAAAAATAGGTGATAATATGAAAGTTATATTTATGGGAACACCTGATTTTGCAGTTCCGACACTGACGAAGCTTCACGAAAGCGGTCATGAAATAAAACTTGTTGTGACCCAGCCAGACAAACCGTCAGGAAGAGGGAAAAAATTAAAAAAATCAGCTGTTAAGGAAAAAGCAGAACAGTTAGGGCTAAATGTTTTTCAGCCGGATAAAATCAAAAAAAGTGAAAATATAGGGGTTTTGAGGTCTTGTGATGCAGAAGTCATTGTTGTTGTTGCTTACGGACAGTTATTAAGCAAGGAAATTCTTGACATGCCTAAATTTGGCTGCATCAACGTCCATGCATCAATTCTTCCTAAATTAAGAGGCGCGGCTCCATTAAACTGGGCACTCATAAACGGCCATAAGCACGCAGGTGTCACAACAATGATGATGGATGTTGGACTTGATACAGGCGACATGCTTCTTAAGGATGAAATTGAAGTTGACAGATATATGAACGTAGGACAGCTTCACGACATTCTCATGGAAAGGGGAGCACAGCTTCTTATAAAAACTCTTAATAAAATACAAGACAATTCAATAACAAGAACAAAACAGGATGAAACTCTTTCAACATACGCTCCAATGCTTAACAAAGAAACTCAAAGAATCAATTGGCATGACAGCGCAGAAAATATACATAATTTAATCCGGGGACTTTCTCCGTGGCCAACTGCATTTTTCAGTCTTGATGGCAAATTTGTTAAAGTGTATGGCTCTGATTTCAATGATGAAGAAACCCGACATGAACCCGGATATGTTGAGAAGGTTCAAAAGGATGGAATTTACGTATCATGCAAGACTGGAACACTTATTATTAAGGAAATTCAGATGCCGGGTAAAAATAAGGTGGAAGTTGAAGCATATTTAAGGGGAAACAATTTTCCGGAAAATGTGATTCTCAAATGATAAATTTAAATAAGCTACCGAGGTACATATGGACAGCTACAGAATAAAGGTTGTAGAAACATTAAAAAAAATATTCAAGGATAAATCCTATTCAAACATTGTAATAAGCAATGACATAAGAAATATAGATTTAAGGCATCAGGCTCTTTACAGGAAATCTGTACTTGGTGTTGTAGAACATTTGATGTTTATCGACTGGATAATAAATCAAATGTCAAACACCAAGACAAAAAAAATGGAGACAGATGTTCTTGTTGTGCTTCGCCTTGCTGTATATCAGATGTTTTTCCTCGACAACTCTTATGAAAACATGGTTGTGAGCGAATCAGTGCAGTACATTAAGGACAAGGGAAACATAAGGGCATCAAAATTTGTGAATGGTGTATTAAGAAACATATTAAGACAAAAAAAAGAACTGCTTGAAAAAATGGAACATTTACCAGGGGAAGAATATTTAAGCGTAAAATATTCATACCCCACTGAACTGATAAAAAGGTGGCAGCTGCAGTTTGGAAAGGACAAAATCGAAGAAGTTTTATCTTTAAACAATGCTGAAGCTCCCCTTGAAATAAGAGTGAACAACATGAAAGTTTCAAGAGATGAACTTTTGAAAATTTTCAATGAAAAAGGGATAATTGCAGAAAAATGCAAATATGCTCATAAAGGAATACGAATTTTAAATCCTATTGAAACAGACAAGACCGAAGAATACAAAAAAGGTCTTTTTTCCATACAAAGCGAAAGTTCCATGCTGGCCGGACAAATATTAAATCCGGCTGAAGACAGCTTTGTTATAGACATGTGTGCAGCTCCTGGAGGCAAATCTTTAAACGCTTCAGAAATTATGAACAACACAGGGAAAATCTTAAGCAGGGACATTTATCCGGGAAAACTTTCACTCATTGAAAAAGAAAAACAAAGGCTTGGAATAAACAATATAAAAGCTGAAGCATATGATGCCACAGTTACTGATGAGACATTGATTGAAAAGGCTGATTTCATAATTGCCGATGTACCTTGTTCAGGACTTGGAATAATAAGACGAAAACCTGAAATCAAGTACAACAGGACAGAAGCTGAAATAAAAGAAATTTCAAAAATACAGTTAAAAATACTTGAAAATGCTGCTAAATACCTGAAAAGGGGTGGAATGATGGTGTATTCCACATGCACAACAAACAAGGAAGAAAATCTCGACATTGTTATGGAATTTTTAAAGCATAACAAAGATTTTGCACTGGAAGATTTTTCAGACAGAATAAATGACTTTCCTGATGCAAAAAAAGGATACATAGAAATATATTCACACGTTCATGGTATGGACGGCTTTTTTATTGCGAAAATTAAAAGGTTATGATATAATTTGGGCAACTGTACGAGATTAAACAAGAAGGTAAATATATGATAAAAATAGATGAGTTAAGCTTTGAAGAACTGGAAAAGGCAATGACAGAACTTGGTGAGCCGAAATTTAAAGCCAAACAGATTTTTGACTGGATACATGAAAAGACTGTTGACTCTTTCGACAAAATGTCAAATGTAAGCAAGAAGACAAAAGAAGAGCTTGCAAAAAAATATGAATTTACAAAATCAACAATAGAATTGAAGCTTGAGTCCAAGCTGGATGAAACAAAAAAATATGTTATTATGTTTGAGGACGGCAATGTGGTCGAAAGCGTGTATTTGAAATACAAGTTTGGAAACACCGCATGCATTTCATCCCAGGTGGGATGCAAAATGGGCTGTCATTTTTGTGCATCTACAAAAAACGGATTTTTAAGAAATCTCACTGCAGCCGAAATGCTCAGACAAATATATCTTATTCAGGAAGATACAGGGGAAAAAATATCAAATGTTGTAATAATGGGCTCCGGAGAACCTCTGGACAATTATGACAATGTAATAAGATTTTTAAAACTTATAAATGATGAAAGAGGTCAAAATATCTCCATGAGGAAAATTACTCTTTCAACCTGCGGTATAGTACCAAATATTTATAAGCTTGCGGATGAAGATATACCAATCACATTAGCCATATCACTACATGCTCCTTCTCAGGAAAAAAGAGAGGAAATACTTCCAACAGCAAAGAAGTACAAACTTCCCGAGCTTATGAAAGCCTGCGACCACTACATTAATTCCACAGGAAGAAGACTTACATTTGAATATATAATGATTAAAGGCTTCAATGATTCTCCTGAAGATGCAATGATGCTTTCTCATCTTTTGAAAAACAAGCTTGCAAATGTTAATTTAATACCATGTAACTATGTGAAGGAGGCCGACATAAAGCCTTCTGAAAATCTAAATATAGAAAAATTTAAAAAATTGCTGACAGAAAACGGAATAAATGCCACAGTTAGAAGAGAACTTGGTAGCGACATCAATGCTGCATGCGGTCAGCTCAGAAATAATTTTTTAAAAATATGAGGTGCCTTATGAAGGTGTACTATGAAACGAACAAGGGATTAAAGAGGGAAAACAATGAAGACAATTTAATAGTTGAAGAAACAAATAGGTATAACCTTTATGCTGTTGCTGACGGCATGGGCGGACACAAGGCTGGGGAAGTAGCAAGCTCAATAGCCATTGACACCATAAGAGAATGCTTCAAACAGGACTGTGAAAAAGAAAATTTTCTTCCGCCGTCATTTATAATGAAAAGCGTGGAAGAAGCAAATACTAAAATAAGAAAAGAAGCCCTTGTGAAAGATGAGTGCAACGGAATGGGAACTACTGTTACCATGGCTGTTATAGATTTTGAAATGAACATTGCGTACATAGGAAATGTTGGAGACAGCAGAGCATATGTAATAAGAGGCAATGAAATTACTCAGCTCACAGACGATCACACATATGTGAACGAACTTTTGAAGGATGGTAAAATAACAAAGGGAGAAGCAAAGCATCATCCCAAAAGGAATGTTATTACAAGAGCTGTAGGCAGCGAAGAAACTGTACAGGCAGATATATTTGAAATAGAAATTTTTGAAAATGATGTGATTTTATTGTGCACCGACGGTCTGACAACTCATTTGTCAGACGAAAAGATTCTTGAAACCATAATGGAGTACGGCTCTTCTTCAAGCGTGCAGAAACTGATAAAAATGGCCAACGATAATGGAGGAACTGATAATATTACCATAATTATTGTTGACAATATCACTAGAGGTGAAGCTTATGATAGGTAGAATATTAGGAAATAGATATGAAATTATAGAAAAAATAGGCGGCGGAGGAATGTCTAATGTTTATAAGGCAAGATGCAATGTCTTAAATCGCTTTGTAGCCATTAAAATACTTAGGGACGAACTCATATCAGACCCTGATTTTGTTGCAAAGTTCAAACAGGAATCACTTTCAGCAGCAAGTCTGGCTCATCCTAATATTGTAAACATTTATGATACGGGAATCGAGGGAGATATTTATTATATTGTTATGGAGTATGTAAAGGGAGAAACCCTGAAAAAATACATCAACAAAAAAGGAAGACTTTCAGAAACTGAAAGTTTGAAAATTTCACGTCAGGTTGCTGAAGCGTTAAAGCATGCCCATTCAAACAACATAGTCCACCGGGACATAAAGCCTCACAACATTCTTTTAACTGAAGAAGGAATTGCAAAGGTAACTGATTTCGGAATTGCCAGAGCTGCCACAAGCTCCACAATAAACAACACTTCAAATGTCATCGGTTCAGTTCATTATTTTTCTCCTGAGCAGGCCCGTGGCGGATATGTTGATGACAAATCCGACATTTATTCACTGGGCATTGTAATGTATGAAATGATAACAGGTGTTGTACCTTTCGATGCAGACAATCATATTTCTGTTGCAATGAAACAAATACAGGAAAAACCGGTACCTCCTTCAAAGAAAGTTAAAAATCTTCAAATATCAAAGGGATTTGAAGACATAATAATGAAGTGCCTCGAAAAGCACCAGAGCTTCAGATTTCAAAATACTGATGAATTAATAAGAAAACTTGATTCATTGAACGGAATTTCATCATCCGTTAAAACAGAGGAAGAAATAATTGATTCACCTACAATGGTTTTGCCTGTCATAGGTGACATTAATGAAAATAAAGTAATTGACATCGACATAATAGACGAAGAGTCGGACAATGCATTCAGAAGCTTTTTCGGAGAAACCGATTCGACGGACAATCAGGATAAACATAAGGAAAAAAAGACAGACATGGAAGATAAAGCACAAAAAAGCAAAAATACAAAAATTACAGTGGCTGCAATTTTAAGCGCATTGGTTGTTGCTTTAATAGGAGGAGTAATTGCCTTCAAGGCATTTTTATATGTGCCTGAAATAACCGTTCCAAACTTAATCGGAAGAAATGAAGATGAAGCAAAACAAATTGTAGAAGGCTTAGGCTTGGAGTTTAAGGTATCTGACAGACAATTTTCAACGGAGTTCAAGGAAGGTGAAGTAATTGAACAAAGTGTGGATGAAGGCGCAAAGCTTAAGGAAGATTATCCTCTTGAAGTTGTTGTGAGCATGGGTGTAAAGGAAATAACTGTTCCAAACCTTGTTGGAAGATATGCAATCGAAGCAGGAATAATACTTGCTGATGCAGGGCTTTCTGAAGGAAGAGTCACTGAAGAAAATTCAGACAAATATGCTGCCGGTCAGATTATTGAACAGTATCCAACAGCAAACAATCCAGCTGAAGCAAAGGATAAAGTTGACTATGTTGTAAGCTTGGGACCGAAGGTTGTTTATGTGAAGATGCCAAATCTTGCAGGGCTTGCTCTTGAAACTGCAAAACTTCTCATAGTACAGAACAATCTTGCAGTAGGAGAAGTCACTGAAGAGCCAAGTGATGAAGTACCAGCAGGCCAGGTCATGAGACAAAGTGTTACTGCCGGACAGGAAGTAGAACAGGGAACATCAATATGGATGACCGTAAGCTCAGGAAAAGCTGAAGAACCCGGCACAGAAGAACCGGGAACCGAACCTGGCACACAGGAACCGGGAACAGAAGAACCAACATATGAAGGAATATATCCTTTGACTATTGCTCTTCCAAAAGACAAGGATAAAGTAACTGTAGTTATTCAGAGAGTTACAGACGGCGGACGTGAAGTTGTTTATTCACAGGAGGTTAAAACTTCAGAGCAGAGTATAATTGTAAACCTAAAAGGTTCAGGAATACAGGTGTATGAAATTTTTATGGATAATGAGCCGTATGTAACAAAAGAAATAAATTTTGAATAGGAGCTGTTATGATTGATGGTATCATTATAAGAGGCGTAGGTGGAAACTACTGCGTTGATACAGGAGAAAAATTAATCGAATGCAGAGCCAGAGGACTGTTCAGGATTAAAAATATAAAACCCCTGGTTGGTGACAGGGTCAAGATAAGAATAACAGAAGAAGATGAAAATAGCGGTTATATTGAGGAAATTGAGGACAGATTCAATGAAATAAAAAGACCGCCCATTGCAAATGCAGAGCAGCTGTTGATATTTTTCGCAGTTACAAATCCCGAACCCAGCTTTCTTCTTCTAGACAAACTTTTGATTGCTGCTGAAATAAACAACCTTAAGCCAGTTATCTGTTTCAACAAATGTGATCTGGCAGATGATGAAAAAAAGATAGAACTTGAACAAATTTTTATAAACACAGGCTACAAGGTGATTTTTACAAGCAAGAAGGATGAAAATTCCATTGAAAAATTAAAAGAAATATTAAAGGATAAATTAAGTGTTTTTTCAGGACCGTCAGGTGTAGGAAAATCATCAATCATGAACGCCGTCCAGCCTGATTTTCAGCTTAAGACAGGTGAAATAAGCGATAAGCTGAAAAGAGGAAGACACACCACCCGCCATGCGGAAATTTACAAACTTAGCTTTGGAGGATACGTTGTTGACACTCCCGGCTTCAGTTCATTTGAATTGTCAGGAATAGGCGAATATGAACTCAAGGAATATTATCCTGAAATAAAGAAATTTGATGAAGGCTGCAGATTTGCTGATTGTCTTCACAACAAAGAACCAAATTGTGTAATAAAGGACTCCGTCAGTGAAGGTAAAATAAGTGAAACTCGTTTTGCCAACTACAGAAGACTTTTAGAAGAAATACAAAAGGCTAAAAAAATTTACTAGGAGGTACCATGAATAAGCTATCACCATCCATATTGTCTGCTGATTTTTCAAAGCTTGGAGAAGAAATAAAGCTTGTTGAAGCAGGCGGAGCAGAATATATTCATATAGATGTAATGGACGGACATTTTGTTCCAAACATAACAATAGGTCCGGACGTTGTGAAGTCTCTGAGGAAAACAACGGAACTGACATTTGATGTCCATCTCATGATTGAAAGTCCGGACAATTTCATTGAAGATTTTTATAATGCGGGAGCAGACATAATAACTGTCCACCAGGAATCTTGTATTCATCTTCACAGAACAATACAAAAAATAAAATCCTACGGATTAAAAGCAGGTGTTTCAATAAATCCTGCAACTCCTGTAAGCACTCTAAAAGATATTATAAGAGATGTTGACATGGTTCTAATAATGAGCGTCAATCCGGGATTTGGCGGACAAAGTCTCATAGAAAACGTGAAATACAAGTTTTTTGAACTTAAGTCAATGATTGATGAATTAAATCTTCACGTGGATATAGAAATTGACGGCGGCGTTACCCTTAACAATTTAGAGGAAGTGTTGAGCTGGGGAGTTAATGTAATAGTGGCTGGCTCGGCAATTTACAAGGCTAAAGATGTCGCTGAAGAAACAAGGAAGTTTAAAAAAATAATGGAGTCAAAATAATGGTTGCACTTATTATTGCAAACGGCGATGACGTTGACAAAACTTCTCTTGAAAATATAAACATTGATTATGTCATATGCGCTGACGGAGGGCTTGAAAAGGCTGAAAAGCTTCAGGTCGTTCCGGATTTGATCATTGGAGATTTCGATTCCGTTCATGGGGATGTTCTTGAAAAATATAAAAGAAGTTCTGAAATCATGAAATACCCTGCAGAAAAAGATTTTACAGACATGGAATTGTCAATTGAAATAGCTGTAAAAAAAGGCTTCAGGGATATACTGTTGGTTGGAGCCACAGGCGGACCAAGACTTGACCATTCTCTTGCTAACATGATGCTGCTTGAGAAATATTATAAATTAGGTATAAACATCATCATAGTTGACAACAACAACAAAATACAAATAATTTCAGACAACTGTAATATGCTGCTAGACAAAAAAAGAGAAACTTTTGTGTCTCTTATACCGCTTACTGAAGAAATAAACGGACTAACCCTTGAAGGATTCAAGTATCCTTTGGACAGGGTGGTTGTAAAAAGAGGATCTACACTTTGTGTAAGCAATGAAATAATTTCAGACAATGGAAGAATAATACTTGAAGGAGGAACGGCACTGCTGTTTATTTCAAGGGATTAAAATATAAACCTAGGAGGATTCATGAAGGCAATAGACTTTAGAGATTTATTCAAATCTTATGAAAATTACAATGAAAAAGAAATAGAAATTGAAGGATGGATCAGGACCATAAGAGATTCCAAAAATTTTGGATTTATAGAATTAAATGACGGTACATATATGAAAAATGTGCAGGTTGTTTTTGAAAGCCACCTGGAAAATTTCGAAGAAGTTAAGAAGTATTCTACAGGCAGCGCAATTTCAGTAAAAGGCATACTTGTTATGACTCCTGAAGCAAAGCAGCCATTTGAAATAAAAGCTACAGAAATAGTTATGGAAGGCGAATCAGATTCAAGCTATCCTCTTCAGAAAAAGAGACATTCTCTTGAATACTTGAGAACCATTGCTCACTTAAGACCCAGAACAAATACATTTTCTGCAGTTTTCAGGGTTAGAAGCCTTGCAGCATTTGCAATACATAAGTTTTTTAACGAGAGAGGATTTGTGTACGCTCATCCGCCAATCATAACAGCAAGTGATGCTGAAGGAGCAGGAGAAATGTTCAGAGTTACTGCTCTTGACCTTGAAAACATTGAAAAGGTTGACGGAAAAACAGACTATACAAAGGACTTCTTCGGAAAATCAGCAAACCTTACAGTAAGCGGACAACTTGAAGCAGAAATATTTGCACTGGCATTTAAGAATGTGTACACATTCGGACCTACATTCAGAGCAGAAAATTCAAATACAACAAGACATGCTGCTGAATTCTGGATGATTGAGCCTGAAATAGCTTTTGCAGATCTTAGTGACAACATGCAGCTTGCTGAAGACATGGTTAAGTATGTTGTGAATTATGTATTGGAAAATGCTAAGGAAGAAATGGAGTTTTTCAACAGTTTTGTTGAAAAAGGACTTCTTGACAAGCTTGACAATGTTGTAAGTTCAGAATTCGGAAGAATAGACTACACTGATGCCATTGAAATTCTCATGAAAAACAATGACAATTTTGATTATCCCGTTCAGTGGGGAACAGACATCCAGACAGAACATGAAAGATATTTATCAGAAGTAATATTTAAGAAACCGGTCTTTGTAATAAATTATCCAAAGGAAATAAAAGCATTTTATATGCGCATGAATGAAGATGACAAGACTGTTGCTGCCATGGACCTTCTTGTTCCTGGAATAGGAGAACTTATTGGTGGATCCCAAAGAGAAGAACGCCTTGACATGCTGGAAAAAAGAATGGAAGAAATGGGAGTGCCGAAGGAAGACATGTGGTGGTACTTAGAGCTTAGAAAGTACGGCGGAGTTAAGCATGCAGGATACGGTCTTGGATTTGAAAGACTAATAATGTACCTTACTGGCATGGGCAACATAAGAGACGTTATACCATTCCCTAGAACTCCTAAAAATGCAGAATTCTAGTTGCATAGAAAAGATTATCGATTAATTAAATGGACAATTAAAAAGATACGCAAAAAATGAATTTTATGCGTATCTTTTTTTATTGCTTTGAATACAATGTACAAAGGCATTGAGAATTTAAATTGCTCATACCAATCCATATCCGGAGGTACTTATGAATTATTTCAAACGCAAAAGCAAATGCTGTCCATCTAATAATAAATTTAAATTTAAATTTACTGAAATTCTTGGACTTATGATTGCTGTAATAGGAGCTATTATTGTTGTACAGATTCTGCCGGTTAAAATTTGGCTTTTTATTCTTGGAATGCTGCTTATAATATTGGGCAGCACCCTGTTCAAGCTCCTTTGATTTAATGAATATTTTATTATTGTGCAAAAAATAAAAATAATGGCGTAAGCCACTATTTATTATTGCCTTATATAGCACGTTGTACTTTTCCAGATCTCATGCATCTTGTACAAACAAACTTTTTAGAAGAAACTCCGTTTTCCACAACATTAATTCTTCTTACGTTTGGTTTCCATGTTCTTCTTATTTTTCTATCAGAATGTGTTATACTGTTTCCTGATATAGATCCTTTTCCGCATACTTCACAAAACTTAGCCATGCTATACACCTCCCATTTATCTAAACATTTACTATCTATCTATTTGCTTAAACAGAATCTGTTTAACAATTTTAACTTTATAATTCTACCATTAAAATATAAATATTGCAATATTAAATTTAAATTAGTATAATAAAAATGCTTATTTTTATTATAATCGCCCGGACTAAGCGTTTTCGTCCATATTTTGTTTGTAAAATTGTAATAAAAAGGTTATAATAAGCTAGCTAATTAAATAATATTTAAGAAATTAAAATATAGGAGGGTAATATGTCAGTTAATATGTCAAATGAAAATGGAAATATAATAATAGATGATCAAGTATTTGCTACTCTTGCCGGGTTAGCTGCTATGGAATGTTACGGCGTTGTAGGTATGGCTTCCAAAAATGCAACTGAAGGAATCTTTGAACTTTTAAAAAGAGAACAGCTTACTAAGGGAATAAAAGTAACTGCCGCAGAAGATAAAATCAACATAGATTTGTATATAGTGCTGCAATACGGAGTTAAAATTTCTGTGGTGGCAGACAATATTATTTCTAGGATAAAGTACAGCGTGGAGAATTTTTCAGGTGTTTTTGTAAATAATGTGAATATTTTTGTGCAGGGCGTCAGAGTACAAAAATAATTAGGAGGCTAAAATGAATATAAAATATATTGATAATATTACTTTTAAAAAGATGCTTTTAGGTGCTGCCGCAAACCTTGAAAACAACAAGGCAATAGTGGACTCCCTGAACGTATTTCCAGTTCCTGACGGAGACACAGGCACAAATATGAACCTTACTGTTCAATCTGCAATGAAGGAAATAAGTTCATTGTCTGAAAGCACAATAGTCCATATTGCTGAAGCAGCAGCCAATGGCTCTTTGATGGGAGCAAGAGGGAACTCAGGAGTAATATTATCACAGTTGTTCAGAGGCATGTCAAAAGGACTTGCAGGAGCAGTAAAAATTGACTGCAAAGTAATAGCTGAAGCGTTCAAGTCAGCTTCTGACACTGCATACAAGGCTGTAATGAGGCCTGTTGAAGGAACTATTTTAACAGTGGCAAGGGAAACAGCAGAAAAAGCAATGGAAGTGTACGCAGATTATGATGACGCTGATGCTTTTTTGGAAATGTTAATTGAACAAGCAAAGGACACTTTAAGGCGCACACCTGAAATGCTCAAGGTTTTAAAGCAGGCAGATGTAGTGGATGCAGGAGGAAAAGGTCTTGTATTTTTGCTTGAAGGAGCTCTTTCAGCACTCAGAGGAGTTGAAATAAAACAGGAAAAATCAGAAATGCAAATAGTTGAAACTGCAGTGGAATTAGAAGAGTTCACCAGTGAAGATGAAATCATATTTGCATACTGTACAGAATTTTTTATAAAAAATCCAAAGGGAACATCTGATGATTTCTTAAGTAAAATCTATGATAAGGGTGATTCCATTGTTTGTGTTGGAAATGAAAGTCTTATAAAAACTCACATACATACAAACAATCCAGGACAGATTCTTGCAATTGCAGTTAAATATGGAGAACTTTCCAAAATAAAAATAGATAACATGAAGGAACAGTTCAGGGAAAGAGTTAAAAATTCAAAGAAAAGTCAGGAAAAGAAAAAATATGGCTTTGTTTCCATAGGCATGGGTGAAGGAATCAAAAAAGTATTCACTGACCTTAACGTGGATGTTTTCTTGTCAGGGGGACAGACTATGAACCCAAGCACTGAAGACATATTTGATGCTGCTGAAAACATAAATGCTGACCATATAATAATATTCCCAAACAATGGAAACATAATACTTGCTGCAACTCAGGCCAAGGAAATTTCTAAAAAAGACATTCATGTTATTCCAAGCAAGAGCATTCCTCAGGGAATCACAGCACTGCTTGCATTCAAGGAAGAAAGTGATGTTGAAGAAAATGTAAAGGCCATGACAGAAGCAGTGAAGGAAGTTAAGACAGGGCAGGTAACTTATGCTGTAAGAGACACTGTGTTCAACGACATGGAAATTAAAAAAGATGAAATAATAGCACTTTCTGATGGAGACATAGTTTCACACGGAAACAGTCCTGAAGATGAAGCAATAGAACTCATCAAGGAAATGGTTGACGAGGACAGCTTCCTGGTTACATTGTTTTATGGCGACAGCGTAGACAAAAAGACAGCTGAAGAAATGAAGGAAAGAATTGAAGAAATTGCTGAGGAATGTGACGTTGAAATAATATACGGAGGCCAGCCTCTGTATTATTATATCATTTCAGTTGAATAATCTTCTTGCTGACTGATATGAATCAACTAATAAAATCTATAAATTAAGAATTAAGAGTGAAGAATTAAATGAAGAATTTGTGCGGTGCACAAATTCAACCAATAATTCTTAATTCTTAATTTTTAACTCTTAATTATTTGAGGAGTGCGTATGCTGGATGTTAATATTCAGTTTTTAAAGGGAGTGGGTCCGGCCAGAGCTGAAAAACTTCATAGATTGGGCATATACACAATCAAGGATTTGCTTGATTATTTTCCTTTGAAATATGAAGACAGAAGATTTGTGAAAAACATAATAGATGTTGAAGACGGCCAAAAGTGCCTTTTAAAGGTTCAGCTTTTTGAGCAGCCTAAAAATACAAGAGTCAGAAAAAATATGAACATTATAAAGGCTGTTGTAAAAGATGACACAGGATTTGTAGCACTGACATTTTTCAACCAGGATTTTTTAATGGATAAGCTTGTTCTTGATAAGTGGTACTATGCGTTTGGTGTGATTAAACAGTCTTTAGGTAAACTTGAACTCATAAATCCTGAAATAGAGTTTTGTGAAAAAGACTGGAAAGCAAGTAAAATAACCCCTATATACGGCCTCACATATGGCCTTACAAACAATGAGCTTACAAAACTAACAAGACTTGCACTGGAATTATATTATGACAAAATTGAAGATGTTGTTCCCGATGATATAAGGGAACAGCACAATCTGATACATAGAAAGACTGCAATAAAAAATCTTCATTTTCCTGAAAACGGAAGGAAGTATAACCAGGCCAAAAGGTCAATGGCTTTTGAAAAGCTTCTTATAATGCAGCTTGGTCTCTTGTCAATAAAAAGCAGCTTAAGAAGCAGTTTTTCAGGCAATGTTATAAACAATACGGAAATTTCAGACAAGCTCATGGAAAAAGTTCCTTATGAGCTTACTCTTGCGCAGAAAAAAGTTATAGATGAAATCAAAGAAGATTTGAAAAAGCAAAAACCAATGAACAGGCTTGTTCAAGGTGATGTGGGTTCTGGAAAAACAGTGGTTGCCATTTACGCCATTCTTTCTGCTGTGGGGTCAGGATATCAATCTTCCATGATGGCTCCCACAGAAATTCTTGCACTGCAGCATTATGATACAATAATGGAATACCTTAAGATGGCAGATTTAAACATCAACGTTGCCTTTTTATCAGGTTCCACAAAAGCCAAAGAAAAGAAAAAAATTCTTGAAGATCTTAAAAATGGTGAAATACAAATTATAGTTGGAACACATGCCCTCATTGAAAAAGGCGTTGAGTTTAAAAATATAGGACTGGTGGTAACAGATGAACAGCACCGTTTTGGAGTAAGACAAAGGGCAATGATATCAAACAAGGGAAACAACCCCGATATACTTGTAATGACTGCAACTCCCATACCAAGGACATTGGCTCTCATGATTTACGGCGACCTTGACATTTCAATCATAGATGAAATGCCTCCTGGAAGACAAAAGGTTATTACTACAGTCTTAAAGCAAAGTGAAAAACAAAAGGCATATGACTTCATAAGAGCTCAGGTTGCTGAAGGAAGACAATCATACATAGTTGCACCACTGGTGGAAGAATCAGAAACAATGGAGCTTGATTCAGCCGTTGAAATATTCAATACACTTAAAGATTCTCATTTTTCTGACTTGAAATTAGGTCTTTTGCATGGAAAAATGAACAGCAGGGATAAGGAAAAAATAATAAATGAATTTTATGAGGGTAAAATAAGTGTACTGGTATCAACAACAGTAATAGAAGTAGGCGTAAATGTGCCAAATTCTGTTGTAATGCTTGTTTTAAACGCTGAAAGATTCGGACTTGCTCAGCTTCACCAGCTCAGGGGAAGAGTGGGAAGAGGAAAGTATCAGTCTTATTGTATTCTGGTAAATGAAAACAAGTCAAAAAAATCAGCTGACAGAATGAATATTTTAAAAAAGACAGACAACGGATTTTTAGTGGCAGAAGAGGATTTGAAAATAAGAGGACCGGGAGACTTTTTCGGAACAAGACAGCATGGCTTGTCAAAATATGAAATACAAAATATAATAAATGATGTGGAAGTTGTAAAAGAAGTTCAGGAGCTTTCAAAAAACATGCTTGCTGAAAATCCGGGACTTCATGGAAAAAATTTTGAAAATTTAAAAAAAGAAATTATGAATTTGTTCAGAGATGAAAACATCATTTTCAATTGAGGTTCATTTTTAGAAAGATAGAGGATAACGTATGAGAATTATTTCCGGAACCAACAAGGGAAAAAAGCTGTATGCGCCTGAAGGAATGTCTGTAAGACCCACAAGCGATAAAATCAAGGAAGCCATATTCAACATTATAGGATACATAGACGAGGATTCAAATGTTCTTGACTTGTTTGCAGGTTCCGGAAATGTTGGTATAGAATTTCTCGCAAGAGGTGCAAAAAGCTGCACGTTTGTGGACTTGTCCAATAAAAGTCTTATGTTTGTGAGAAAGAACCTGGAACTCTGCAATTTTAAAGACAGGGCGAAAGTTGTGCAAAGCGATTATGAAAAGGCAATTGAAAACTTTGCAGCAAAAGATGAAAAATTTGACTACATTTTTGCAGATCCCCCTTACGACTTGAACTGCGGAGCAAATATTGCAAAGAAAGTGTTTGGACATAATATTTTAAAACCCGGTGGAATGCTTGTGATTGAAACAGACAAATCAGAAATAGTAATTGAATGTCTTGATACTAATGTGATAAAATATAAAGAAAAAATCTATGGAAGAACAAGAATCAGCATTATAGAATGCTCGGAGGAATAAATGAAAGTTTTGTATGCAGGCAGCTTTGACCCCATTACATGCGGCCATCTTGATCTCATAAAAAGGTGCTCTGAAAAATTTGACGATGTTGTTGTTACAGTTTTCAACAATGTTGCTAAAAAATATATGTTCACCTGTGAAGAAAGAGTTGAATTTGTAAAAGGTGCAGTAAGCGGTTTAAAAAATGTGACTGTTGATAGTTCCAGCGAAATGGTAGCGAATTATTGCAGAAAAAATGATATTAAAATTGTTATAAGAGGACTAAGAGCTGTATCCGATTACGAATATGAACTCAGCATGTCTGCTTATAACAAGTTTTTAAATGAAAACTTAGAAACGGTGTTCATGGTGTCTTCACCTGAATATTCATTTGTAAGCTCCAGCGGTGTTAAAGAAATTGCAAGATATGATGAAAAATTCAAAGAATTAGTGCCGGAAAATGTAGCAGAAGCACTAAGAAAAATAATGGGGAGGTAAAAATGGACATATTAAATTTATTGGAAAGAATAGAAGATATAATTGAAGAAGCTTCTAAGTTTCCCTTATCAAACAAGGTGATGATAGACAAGGATGAAATTTTAGAGGTTATCAATGAAATCAGACTGAAGCTGCCTGATGAAATAAACAGAGCTTCATGGGTTGCTAAGGAGCGCCAGAGAATTTTAAACGAAGCTCAGTCAGAAGCAGACGAACTTATTGAAAAGGTTCAGGACCAGCAAAGATATCTCATTGAAGACAATGAAATAACAAAACAAGCTCAAAAACATGCAAATCAGATTATTCAGGAAGCAGAAAGAAAAGCAAATGAAATGAAATTTGGTGCATATAGTTATAGCGATGAAATATTGTCCAAGCTTCAGGAAAAAATCGGAGAAATAAACCGTATAATAGAACAAAACAGAGAAGTTCTGAAAAACATGGATTAAATGGAATAAGTACATAAATAAAACCTGCTTAAGAAGTACAGACTATTGACAAACCCTGACGTTGTGATCTGAAACGTAGTGAAGAATCTCATCTTTGTTGAAAACATGAGATTCTTCGGGCTATGACTCAGAATGACAACGGAAAATACTTTGTCTTTTAAACTGACTACATAAGCAGGTTTTTTATTTTAAAATAGTTTTTCTCTGTAATTGTCCATAATTTCCGAAAAAAGCTCTCCTGTTGTGGGAGGAGTGAACGTTATGGTGTTGGCACCTGCGGCAATGGTTGCTGAAATATGCTCGGATTTAGGTCCGCCGGTTGCAATTATAGGAAAATTAGGATGTCTTTCACGGATGAGCCTTACGATTTTTGCTGTGTTTGCTCCGCCTGAAACATTGAATATTGAAGCCCCTGCTTCAATTCTTGACTCAAAATCTTCCTTTTCTGAAACAATTGTAATGATTATTGGAATGTCCAATCTTTTTTTCATTTCAGAAATAAGAGCGTTTGATGTTGGAGCGTTCATTACAACTCCGTAAGCTCCTGTGAGTTCTGCGTTGATGGCAATGTCTATGGACCTTTGTCCTGTTGTTATGCCTCCTCCCACACCTACAAAAACAGGAGCCGAAGAAAGCTCGATTATTGCCTGGTTTATGGCTATTTGAGGTGTGAAGGGATATACTGCAATAACCCCGTCTGCATTGTGATTTTTTACTATTGCTAAATCTGTTGTAAAAATAAGAGATTTTATTCTTTTTCCAAAAATGTTTATGCCGCTGGCATCATAAATTTCCTTGGGCATTTCAATAGGTTTCTTTTTAAGTACTGACTCTATGGTAGGTATGAATTTTTTATCTTTTTTTTCTGTATTGTTTCTCACAGCGTTGCTGTAATTGTCTTCTATGTTGCATTTAATGTAATTATCCATTCTTCCTCCAATATGTGTTTTATGTTGCGACGAAGTAATTTTTGTATCATTATTATATAATTATATTGACAAAAGCACAATTATTAAATTTCGACTAAATAAAGCTAGGCATTTTAGATTTTAAAATGTATAATGAACATAGTTTAAACAGCATATGCTGTATTAATTTTTGGCTAATGGGGAGATTACCAATGCAGCTTAATTCTGACAGTATTAACAGCGTCTTAAATCATACAGGTACTTTGAATTTAGAAACAGACAGGTTTATTTTGAGAAAATTTCATATTAGCGATGTTCATGATGTTTTCACAAACTGGGCAAGCGACAAGGACTCTGCTAAGTATAACGCATGGAGTGTACATACAAGCCAAGATGTAACAAAAGAATATGTTACCGAGTGGGTTGAGTGGTACAAGAAAAAAAATTATTACCACTGGGCCATTACAGACAAAGAAACTGAAGAAGTAATAGGATCTGTTTCTGTATCAAACATAAGAGAAAGAAAAAAATATTGCGAAATTGGATATACAGTTGCTCAGAAAAGATGGAATCAAGGCATTGCCACTGAAGTCCTGATAAAAGTGCTTGATTTTCTGACGGATGAAGTTGGATTTGAAACAATACGAGCGCTTCACGACATCAGGAACATTTCATCAGGAAGAGTCATGAAGAAGGCAGGAATGGTCTTTGTAAAAAACAAGACACAGATATTTTTAAGCGGACAGAATCTCGTTATGAAATGTTCGGTATATGAATATAAAAAAGTTAATCCGCAACTCCGGTAGGGAGACTATGTCGAGAACTTCCATATATTATAAAACTACTAAAATATTCAAAAAACAGTAATAATTTATTGCTTTTGAAAAGAATTGTGGTATAATATAATGGTTAATTATGAAATTCATTAAAATGAAACAATATTGACTGTTTAACATAAAATAATTAAGAATCCAGGAGGATAAAATGAGTTCAAAATTACTTAAAAAAGAAAAAAATGTGGTAACACTGGAATTTACTGTTTCACCTGAAGAATTTGAAAGTGCTGTGAATAAAGCATATTTAAAAGCAAAAAATAATATTAATGTTCAAGGTTTCAGAAAGGGTAAAGCTCCAAGACATATTATTGAAAAAAAATATGGCAAGAGCATTTTTTATGATGAAGCAATGGATATTGCAATTCAGGAAGAATACCCTAAAGCAGTTGCAGAACACAAGCTTGATGTTATCGATAGCCCAAAAGTTAATGTTGAAAAATTTGAAGAAGGACAAGAAATTGTCATTACAGCTGATGTTGAAGTAATGCCTGAAGTTGAACTTCCAGAGTACAAGGGAATAGAAGTTGAAAGAACTGAAGTAAAAGTTACAGATGAAGATGTTGAAAAAGAAATAACAGCAGTACAGGAAAAAAATGCAAGAATAGTTGAAGTAACTGACAGAGCAGTTCAAAACGGAGACTTCCTTACTATAGATTATGCAGGATTTGTTGGAGACGAACAATTTGAAGGTGGCACAGCTGAAAACCAGGCTCTTGAAATAGGCTCAAACACATTCATTCCTGGATTTGAAGAACAGCTTATAGGCAAGAACAAGGATGAAGAAGTTGAAGTTAACGTAACATTCCCTGAAGAATATCATTCAGAAGAATTAAAGGGCAAAGAGGCTGTATTCAAAGTAAAAATTCATGAAATCAAGTCAAAGGAACTTCCAGTAGTAGATGATGAATTTGCAAAAGATATCAGCGAATTTGACACTTTGGAAGAACTAAAGGCTGACACAAGAGCAAATCTTGAAAAGAAAGCTTTAGACCAGGCAAAAATTGCCAATGACAACAATGTAATCACAAAAATAGTAAATGAAGCTAAGGTTGAAATTCCTGAAGTATTGATTCAACGTGAAATTGACTACTTAGGAAGAAACTATGAGCAGCAGTTCCGTCAGCAGGGATTTACAGGCAAGGAATATGATGACATAATAACTAACTTTGTTAACCAATACAAGGAAGGAGCAAGAAATCAGGCTGAATTTAATGTTAAGGCTGAACTTGTTCTTGAAGCTCTCATTAAAAAGGAAGATATAAAGGTTACTGAAGAAGAACTTTCTGAGGAAGTAAACAAAGTTGCAGAATCTTACCAGGTTGAAGCAGACAGACTTGAAGCTTTCAAAAAAAGCATTCTTGAATCAAGCAAAGGCTATATTGAAGAAACTCTTCAAAAAAGAAAGATTATCGATATGCTTGTACAAAATGCTGTATTTGTTGAACCTAAAGCAGTTGAAGCAACAGAAGATGTTCAGGAAGAAAAATAATTAATTAAAATTAAGCTTATATTAAGATAAATAAGTACAATAATAGTAACAGGAAATATAATATAGGAGGAAATGAAATGGCATTAGTTCCATATGTAGTTGAACAAACTGGAAGAGGCGAAAGATCTTATGATATATATTCAAGACTTTTAAAGGACAGAATAATCATATTGAGCGATGAGGTAAATGATGCAACAGCAAGCGTGATTGTAGCACAGCTGTTATTTTTAGAATCAGAAGATCCAGACAAGGACATACAATTATACATTAACTCACCTGGAGGATCTATTACAGCAGGAATGGCAATTTATGACACAATGCAGTATATCAAGCCGGATGTATCAACAATTTGCATCGGCATGGCAGCAAGCATGGGAGCATTCCTCCTTTTGTCAGGAGCCAAGGGAAAAAGATTTGCACTTCCGAATTCAGAAATAATGATCCATCAGCCGCTAGGCGGAATGCAGGGTCAGGCATCTGATATTAAAATTCATGCAGACAGAATTATCAAAATAAGAGACACTTTGAACAACATTATAAGTGAAAGAACTTCTCAGCCTATTGAAAAGGTTGAAAATGACACTGACAGAGATAACTTCATGACAGCGGAGGATGCAAAAGCCTATGGCATAATAGACGATATTATAGCCAAAAGAAAATAAGGAGTGTTTTAATGAGCAAAGTCAATGAAAAACAAATCAAGTGCTCGTTTTGCGGGAAGTCGCAGGAGCAGGTCAGAAGGCTCATAGCAGGTCCAGATGTTTATATTTGTGATGAATGCATTGAACTGTGCCACAACATAGTTGATGAAGACGTGGATTTATTCGAAGAATATGACTTCACTGAACTTCCTAAACCAAAGGAAATTAAAGATAAACTTGACGAATATGTTATTCAGCAGGACCAGGCAAAAAAAGCATTGGCAGTGGCTGTTTACAATCATTACAAAAGAATAAACTTTAAAGGTAAAGATGAAGGAATCGACATTCAGAAAAGCAACATTCTTTTACTGGGACCAACCGGAAGCGGAAAGACATATCTGGCTCAAACTCTTGCAAGACTTTTGAATGTGCCGTTTGCCATTGCAGATGCCACATCATTGACGGAAGCAGGGTATGTTGGCGAAGATGTAGAAAACATATTGCTTAAACTTCTGCAGGCTTCAGATTTCGATGTGGAGAGAGCAGAAAAAGGCATAATTTATATTGATGAAATTGATAAAATTTCAAGGCGATCTGAAAACCCTTCAATAACAAGGGACGTAAGCGGAGAAGGCGTACAGCAGGCTTTGCTTAAAATTCTTGAAGGAACTGTTGCAAATGTACCTCCTCAGGGAGGAAGAAAGCATCCGCACCAGGAATTCATTCAGATCGACACAACAAACATATTGTTTATACTGGGCGGAGCTTTTGACGGAATTGAAAAAATCGTCCAGAAGAGAGTTGGAAAGAAGAGTATAGGTTTTGGTGCAGATATTTCAGGAAACACTGTTGATACTGATAAGCTTTTAAAGCAGGTACAATCACAGGACTTATTGAAGTTCGGGCTTATACCTGAATTTATTGGAAGGCTGCCGGTTGTTGTTGCCTTGGATAAATTGGATAAAAAAGCTTTGGTTTCAATTTTGACAGAACCAAAAAACGCCCTTGTGAAACAATACAAGGAATTGTTCAAGATGGACAATGTTGAATTGGAAATTGAAAAAGAAGCATTGGAGGAAATTGCCAGCAAAGCTTTGGAAATTAATACAGGTGCAAGAGGTCTTCGTGGTATACTTGAAAGTACAATGACTGATGTCATGTATGAAATACCGTCAAGAAATGATATTAAGAAATGTGTCATCACAAAAGACACTATCATAAATAAAAGCGAGCCTAAATTAGTTTTAACCAAAAAGCCTCTGTCTGATAATAAAGAAAATGCTTCATAAAACTGCCTGCCTTCGCAGGCAGTTTTTAATAATATAGGAAAGAGAACTTTCCTATATTATTAAAACGAGGAGTGCATGTAGGACGTCCTTGCCGTCAAGGGGGGACATAGGTCCCCTACCGGAGTTGCGGAGCAACTTTTTAATAAGGAGAAAAATATGATTGATAATTACAGTACAGAAAACAGAAACCTGCCTCTGATACCCATCAGGGGAATTGGTATTTTTCCGGATACAGTGATTCATTTTGACATAGGAAGGGAAAAGTCAATCAACGCATTGGAAGAAGCCATGCTTGAAGATTCTGACATTTTTCTTACAGTTCAGAAAGAAGCTGACATAGATTCCCCTAAAGAAGATGATTTTTACGAAGTCGGAGTTATCTGTAAAATAAAACAAATGATAAAAATGCCCGGCGACAACATAAGAGTGCTGGTGGAAGGAATACGAAGAGCTAAAATTGTTTCCATAATCCAGGAGGAACCTTATTTTGAGGTTGTGCTTGATGAATACATTTACAACTTTGAACTTCCTCTTGACGACAGCATGGAAGCCATGGTAAGACTTACCATGGACAATTTTGAAGAATATTCATCAGTGTATCCGAAAATTTCACCGGATGCAGCAATAACACTTAAGGAAATAAATAATCCTGACAAGCTTGCAGATGTGGTTTCATCATATATTTATTTGAAGACTGAACAAAAGCAAAATCTTCTGGAAATATTTGACCCTTACAAGAGACTTGAAAAAGTAAATTCAATTCTTGCAAAGGAAATAAAAGTTCTTCAGATAGAAAGCGAAATAAGCGAAGTTGTGAAAAAACAAGTAAGCGAATTTCAAAGGGATTATTATTTAAAAGAACAGTTAAGGGCAATTCAAAAAGAACTTGGTGAAGATGAATCTGCTGAGTTTGAAGTTGATGAATACCTTAAGAAAATAGAAGAAGCACATATGCCAAAGGAAGTTAAGGAAAAAGCTGAAAAAGAAGTCAGCAAGCTCTTGAAGATTTCTTCTTCATCTCCTGATGCAGGAGTTATCAGAACATATGTGGACTGGCTAATTGACCTGCCATGGGACAAGAAAACCAAGGACAACACGGATTTAAATAAAGCAAGAGCAATCCTTTCTGAAGACCATTACGGCCTCGAAGAAGTGAAGGAAAGAATTCTTGAGTTTCTTGCTGTCAAACTTATTAACAAAAACATGAAGGGCCCCATACTATGCTTTGTGGGACCTCCGGGAGTTGGAAAAACATCCATTGCAAAATCTATTGCCAGGGCTATGAACAGAAAATATGTGAGAATATCTCTTGGTGGTGTAAGGGATGAAGCTGAAATAAGAGGTCACAGAAGGACATATATTGGTGCAATTCCGGGAAGAATAATATCATCCATAGCAAAAGCTAAAGTGAACAACCCGGTATTTTTGCTGGATGAAATTGACAAGCTTTCAAGTGACTTTAAAGGAGATCCTGCTTCAGCGCTTCTTGAAGCACTGGATCCTGAACAGCACGGCACATTCACGGATCATTATATTGAAGCACCATTCAGTCTGGAAAATGTCATGTTCATAACAACGGCAAACTCCACATCAACAATTCCAGAGCCTCTTTTGGACAGAATGGAAGTAATTGAAATATCCGGTTATACTGATATTGAAAAAAGAAATATTGCTTTGAAATATCTTGTTAAAAAGCAGGTTTCAGAACACGGACTAAAGGAAAGACAAGTGAAAATTTCTGAAAATGCAATTAATGAAATTATTGAAAGATACACAAGGGAATCCGGAGTGAGAAATCTGGAAAGAAATATAGGAAAACTTGTGAGAAAATCTGCAGTACAAATTGCAGAGAAAAAGAAGAAGACAGTTGCTATTAACAATTTGAACCTTAAAAATTATCTTGGAATACCTAAGTATGACTATGATCTGGCATATGAGGAAGACCAGGTGGGTGTTGTAACAGGGCTTGCATGGACACAGTCTGGCGGAGAGACTTTGTTTATTGAAGTCAACACCATGAAGGGAGACGGAAAACTTCAGCTTACTGGTCAGTTGGGCGATGTAATGAAGGAATCTGCCATGGCAGCGCTAAGCTATATCAAGGCAAATGCAGAAAAATTCAACATAGATTATACAATGTTCAAAGAAACTGACATACATGTCCATGTTCCTGAAGGAGCCATTCCAAAGGACGGTCCTTCAGCAGGCATAACTATGGCAACAGCAATAATTTCGGCTCTTACAAAGAAGCCTGTAAGAAAAGATGTGGCCATGACAGGAGAAATAACAATAACAGGAAGAGTTCTCCCAATTGGAGGACTCAAGGATAAGCTTCTGGCGGCAAAAAGGGCAGGTATAAAGAAAGTTGTTCTATGCTCTAAAAACAAGGCTGACGTTTCAAAAATTGACAATAAAATTCTGCGCTTAATGGAAATTGTGTACGCGGACAGAATTGAAGATGTTGTTAAGGAAGCACTTAGATAAAATGAAGAGTGAAGAATGAAGAGTGAAGAATGAATTGAAGGATTTGTGCCTGGCACAAATCCAACATTTAATTCTTAATTCTTAACTCTTAATTCTTAATTTCATTAGGAAAGAGGAAAATATGATAATCAGAAAAGCTGAAATAATAATGACAGCTGTAAAAAAAGAACAATATCCGGCAACGGTTGTACCGGAGATTGCATTTGCAGGAAAATCAAATGTCGGAAAATCATCAATGATAAATGCGCTTTTAAACAGGAGAAGTTTGGCCAGGACCAGTTCACAGCCTGGAAAAACTCAGACAATCAATTTTTACAACATAAACGACATGCTAAACTTCGTGGATTTGCCTGGCTACGGATATGCAAAGGTATCAAAGACAGAAAAAAACAAGTGGGGAACAATGATTGACACATATCTGCACAACAGAAACCAATTGAGAGAAGTTTTTCTTTTAGTTGACATCAGACATGAACCGAGCCAAAACGACATTCAGATGTACAACTGGATAAAAGAATGCGGCTACACTGGATATGTCATAGCATCTAAAGCAGATAAACTTTCAAGATCTCAGCAGATAAAAAGTATAGCAGTAATTAAAAAAACACTGGAAATTAAAGAAAATGGATTAGTATATCCTTTCTCAGCCACTTCAAAGGCAGGGGTTGAAGAAATATGGAACTTGTTTGAAAATGTGCTTGGAATAAAAGAAGAATAAAAAAATCATCTTCCGCAATAATCGCTCTGGGTGATTAAACAGCCAAAAACAGGGTATATTATTATCAACGGGAGGAGTAATGATGGATTATATACTTGAAAAAAAAGTCCATAGCGATTTAAGCGGTGTTAAGAATATAGTTGAAGACATCTTGCTTAATATAAGGGACGTAATAAATGAAAACATATTTTTTAACACTAAGATAATTCTTTATGAGCTGCTCATTAACGGCGTTATGCACGGTAACAGTCAGGATGTGAGCAAACTTGTGAGCGTTAGAGTTTTAATAAACAACAGATGTATTATCATTGAGGTTGCTGACGAAGGAAAAGGTGTTAACTATATTCATAAAGAACTGGGAGAATACGACTTTTCAGAATCAGGAAGAGGGCTTATGCTTGTAGAAGGACTTTCTGATAAATTTTCCGTTGAAGGAAACAGAGTTACTTGCATACAATATATAAAATAAGCGTTTTAAATCTAGTTAACATTTGATATAATAGACACGAAGGTGTTTATTTTTTTGCATCTGCAGGAGATAATTATGGATAACATTAAACTTTCGGTCAGGGAGCTAGTTGAATTTGTATATAAAAGCGGCGACATAAATGTTAAAAACCTTAGTCCCGACAGAGCATTAGAAGGCATGAAGGCACACAAGCTGCTGCAGTCAAACATGGGTGAAAACTATAGTAAAGAATATTATCTCAAGAATGAATTTACTCTTGGAGATATTTTGTTCATTGTTGAAGGCAGAGCAGATGGGGTAATAACAGAAGAAACTCAGACAACAATTGATGAAATAAAGTCCACATACACGGATCTTGATCATATAGATGAAAATTACAATGCTGCTCACTCTGCCCAGGCCAAATGCTACGCTTACATGTACAGCGTTGAAACCGGTAAGGAAGAGTTGACAGTCCAGCTGAGATACTTTAATCTTGACAGCGGTAAAACCAAGGTATTTGCTAAAAAATACAGCGCGTTGGAACTTAAGTGTTTTTTCTATGAACTTCTTGAAATGTATTTAGATTGGGCACAGACAATCATAAGGCTCAAAAAAGAAAGAGAACAGTCAATTGAAGAACTTGATTTTCCTTTTTCTGGCTACAGGCAGGGACAAAGGAATTTTTCTGTTGCTGTGTTCAGGACAATAAAAGAAGGGAAAAAACTGTTCGTACAGGCCCCCACAGGCGTGGGCAAGACTGTGTCATGCCTTTTTCCTGCAATAAAGTCCATGAACATAAAACAAAATTCCAAAATATTTTATCTTACAGCAAAGTCCTCAACAAAATCAATTGCATTCAACACCATCAAAATGATGGTAAACAAAGGGCTGAAGCTTAGAACAACAATAATAACAGCTAAGGAAAAAGTATGCTTCATGGAAGAAACAAAATGTGATCCGGAATTTTGCCCATATGCTAAAGGATATTTCGACAGACTGAATGTGCCTCTTAAAAAAGCACTGAAGGAAGAATGCCTTTATTCAAGGGAATACATTGAACAAACAGCCAGGGAACACCAGCTTTGCCCTTTTGAGCTAAGCCTTGATTTAAGTTACATGTCAGATGCAGTTATATGTGACTACAATTATTACTTTGATCCAAGGGTTGCACTTCAAAGAGATGATGTCTTTAAAAATTCTAACGACATACTTCTCATAGATGAAGCCCACAACTTAGAAGACAGAACTCGCAGCATGTATTCTCCTTGTCTTGTAAAGGAAGAATTTTATGAGACCGGCAAAATAATGAAAGAAATAGATAAAAAAATAGCCAAGCTGCTAACAAACATAAACAAGAAATTCATAGAAATTAAAAAATCATTAAACGAAGAAACTTCTGAACTTGAAGACGAACCGTCAGAACTCATCAATGGACTTCGAAAATTCACAGCGGAAGCTGAAAAATATATAAATGACAGAAACAATGAAAACATTCCGGAAGAGTTAGTAGACATATATTTCAAAAGCAATTTTTTTATTAAAATATCTGAAATTGCAGACAGCAATTTTTGTTACTATGCTGATTTTAACAAGAAGGAAACAATGATCAAATTATTTCTCATAAATCCGTCAGACATCTTGAAGGAAATTGAAAAAAATGCCTGGTCTTGTATTTTCTTTTCAGCCACACTCACACCTCTTAAATATTTCAGGTACATGCTAGGGGGAGAAGAAGAAGATTACATTTTAAAAATCAAATCCCCTTTCAGAGAAGAAAATTTGAAATTGTTAATAACAAGCGGTATTTCCATGAAGTATGCCGTTAGAGACGCTAATATTAAACAGTCATGCTCATTTATAAACGCAGCAATAAACGGCAAAAAAGGAAACTACATGGTGTTTTTTCCTTCATACAGCTTCATGGAAAAAGTGGTTGAAACATATGAGGATATGTTTGGAATTGAAAACATCATTGTTCAAACTCAGGGAATAAATGAGGATGAACAATCAGAAATAGTTGAAAAATTCAAAACAAGGACGGATATGGTTCTTTTCACTGTTGTGGGGGGAGTTTTTTCAGAAGGAATTGATCTGCCCCTTGAAAAATTAATCGGGGCGGTTATAATAGGTACAGGAATACCGCAAATTTCCTTTGAAAGAAATTTAATCAAATCATTTTTTGATGAAAAATTCCATTCAGGATATGATTTTGCATACAAATATCCCGGATTTAACAAAATACTTCAATCAGCAGGCCGCGTAATTAGGACAGAAAATGACAAAGGTGTTGTCATGCTTATAGATTCAAGACTTTGTCAATCAACATATTTAAAGTTGTTTCCTGACCACTGGAGGCATTATAAAAAAACAATGAGCTTTGACCATGCACAGGAAGATATAAATTTATTCTGGAAGGAAGAAAACATATGATAAACATAGTATCACATAAAAATGTTGCAAATAACAAATTGGTTTCAAAAGAGGAAATGGAAGAGCTTTTAAAGAAAGACAGCGCAAAAATTTACGAAGTTATAAGAGTTGTGGAAGGACGCCCTGTATTTTTGAGAGAACATTTCGACCGCATGAATGAAAGCATACGCTTAAGCGGATTAAAAGGCGTCTTGGACTATGAATATTACAAGCGCTCTGCAGAAATGCTCATAAGTGCCAACAATCTCTTAAACTGCAATATAAGGGTTTCATATTATTTTACTCATGAGGATGTATTGCTCTTTTATTTTATTGAAAGCCACTATCCTTCAAAAAAACAATTCCAGGAAGGTGTGGACACTGTCACTGTAAAGACGCACAGGAAAAATCCAAACGTCAAGGCTTTTGAAAAAAACTTCAAGGAAGAAGTACAGAAAGTAATTGATGAAACCGGATCATTTGAAGCAATTCTTGTAAATGATGACAACACTGTAAGCGAAGGAAGCAAATCAAACATATTTTTTATCAAAAAAAATAAAATAATAACTTCTCCTGATGAGGCTGTTCTTCTTGGAGTAACAAGAAGCAAGGTAATTGAAGTGTGCATGATGAACAACGTGGAAGTGGAAAAAAGAACTGTTCATTTTGACGAACTAAATAGCTTTGATGCAGCATTTATTACAGGAACTTCAAACGATGTGCTTCCAATAAGGAAAATAGATGAAAAGTTGTACAATTCAGCAGGAAATGATTTTGTAAGAAAAGTGTCAAGATTGTATCTGGAAGAAATGAAGAAATAGTATTTATGGCAAAAACACAAAAATGGCCTCGTGGCCATTGTTGTGAAGCATTAATATGCATAAAAGGGGTATTGGGAATATATTTTGGTTATCGGGGGGGATAACCAAAATTATTATAGCAAAGAAAGAAATATTATGCAAGCTTTTTTTACAAATTTCTCAATCATGTGAAAAATAAATTACAATAATTCGATAAGAGGTTAATATGGAAGTTTATTTAGACAACAGCGCAACAACAAGAGTAAGACAGGAAGTAATGGACGAAGTGACAGATGTAAATATTAATTGTTACGGAAATCCTTCATCAATACATAGAATGGGTCTTAAAACAGAAAAAAGAATTGAAGAAGCAAGAAAATATGTTGCAAAAATAATAAATGCAAAGAAAGATGAAATATTTTTTACCGGAGGCGGTACAGAAGGCAACAATATTGCTTTGCTGGGTCATTTATCCGGTATTGAAGGAAAGAATAACGTTGTTACCACCAGTATTGAGCATCCGTCTGTTTATAATGTTTTAAAGCATTTTAAGGACAATGTGGAAATAAGATACCTGGAGACAGACAATTTTGGAAGGGTGAATCTTGAGCAGCTTAATGATTTAATTGACGAAAACACATTGCTTGTGTCAATTATGCACGTAAACAATGAGCTGGGAATAGTGCAGAATTTAAGTGAAATATGCAAAATTACAAAAAATAAGAACAAAAATACAAAAATACATATTGATGCAGTACAATCCTATGGTAAAATAAAAATTGACACGAACAAAATTCCTGCTGACACCATTTCTTTCAGCAGCCACAAAATACACGGGCCAAAAGGTGTCGGAGGGCTGTATATAAGATCCGGAGTTAAAATAAACCCGATTATTTTCGGCGGAGGTCAGGAAAAAAACATAAGGCCGGGAACTGAAAATACACCTGGAATTGTAGGGTTTGGAAAAGCATGCCAGCTTGTTTATGAAAATTTTGAGGAAGAAATAACAAAACTCAGGAACCTAAAAAACTTGTATGCAAAAAGGCTCACAGAAGAAATCAAGGACATGAAAATAAACAGCACTCTTTCAGATGATGGGGCTCCTCATATTTTAAACGTATCATTCAAGAATGTAAGAGGAGAAGTTCTGGTGCATTTTCTGGAAATGAAAGGTGTTTATGTTTCAACAGGTTCTGCCTGCTCTTCAAGAAGCAAGTCCAACAGAATTCTTGAAGCTATACGACTTGACCCGGATTATGTGGATGGAACCATACGAATAAGCCTTGGACATTTCAACAATGAAGATGAAGTTGAATATGTGGTTGAAAACATTAAACAGTCAGTTGAAGAAATACGAAAAATCATGAAGTTATAGGAAAGGGAAAAACATGTATAATATAGTTGCAGTGAGCTTTGGAGAAATATTTCTTAAGGGAAAAAACAGAGGCTCCTTTGAACACAAACTCATAGAACAAGTAAAGTTTGCCTTGAAGGAATTCAAGGACATTGTTGTCTACAAAGAATTGGGAAAAATGTTTATTGAAACATCCCATGAAGAAGACATGGACAGCATATTAGAAAAAACAAGAAAAATATTTGGTATTGTTGCAATAAGTCCATCAATAAAAACTGAAACTGACCCTGAAACAATGACATTAAAGGCAATTGAGCTTTTTAGATATTTAAAGGATTCAAAAGATTTCAAGACATTTAAAATAAACACAAAAAGAGGGGACAAGAAATTCCCCATAGGTTCCATGGACTTCAGCGCAGCTGTGGGAGGGAGAATACTTGAGCAGTTTCCTGATGTAACTGTGGATGTGCACAATCCTGAAGTAGAAATTAACATTGATATTAAAAAACACTGCTTCATATCATCTGAGAAAATAAAAACAGCCGGTGGACTTCCCATTGGTTCAAGCGGCCGTGCTCTTCTTCTTTTGTCCGGAGGAATTGACTCTCCTGTAGCTGGTCACATGATTGCAAAAAGAGGCGTTGAAATAAATGCTCTTTATTTTCACACATATCCTTTCACATCTGAAAGGGCCAATGAAAAAGTAAAGCATCTGAAAGAGATTCTTGAAGAATACTGCGGCAATATAAAACTTTACAGCATAAACATCCTTGAAGTGCACAAAGCCATCAAAGAGTTCTGCAGAGAAGAAGAAACAACAATTCTTGCCAGAAGATTCATGATGCGCATAGCTGAAAGAATTGCATCAAATAACAACATGGATATGCTCATAACAGGAGAAAGTCTCGGACAGGTTGCAAGCCAGACAATGAAATCCATGGCTGTAATTGAGGAAGCAATCCGCATGCCCATTCTAAAACCGCTGATAGGTATGGACAAAACTGAAATAATGGAAAGGGCAAGAGAAATAAACACATTTGAAACATCAATACTTCCATACGATGATTGTTGTTCAGTGTTTGCTCCAAAGCATCCTCTCATAAATCCAAAACTTGAATCTATTAAAAATTCTGAAAGCAAATTGGACATAGAACAGCTTATTGAAACGGCAATTTCCACAATAGAAATTCTTTAAATTCTGCACACAATTGATTTGATGACATATATTGAGTTAAAACAAGAAATGGCATGCCAGCTTGTTTATAATATTAGAAGAGGTGAAATATATGTCAGATGAAATAAGAGCAACAAACTTTGACTGCTGCGACCGTATAGGCGGAATAGGCGGAAACGACTGGCTAGAGTGGATAATCATAATTGGTATTATTTACTTCCTGCTGTGCGGCAATAATTTCTTCGATAGAGGTTGCTGCAGATAGAGTACTTATGGAAAGGCCAGATGCATATGCATCTGGCCTTTTGTATTGTATTTTATTGAAATTATATTGTTAATTATAACATTTTTCTTGATTTTAAAATATATCGGTTGTATACTAAGCTTTAATAATGTAAAATAAGGAGGATGAAAATGAATAAAGTAGCACTGTTTTGTAAAATTCCTAAGGAAACTTTAAATTTGTTTTCCGAAGAGAAATATACATTGATAGAACAAGAAACAAGCGAAGCAGACGGAATAGTAATGAGAAGCATGGACATTCATGACATGAAGTTTTCAAAACAACTGAAGGCCATAGCAAGATCCGGAGCAGGAGTAAACAACATACCAATAGAAAGATGCGCTGAAGAAGGAATCGTCGTATTCAATTCTCCTGGAGCAAATTCAAATGCAGTTTGTGAACTTACATTCCTGGGGCTTTTGATGAGTTCAAGAAAAATAATTGACAGCATAGACTGGACGAGAAACATAGAAAAAAATGTCGTAGAATCAGTGGAGAGAGGCAAATCTAAATTTGTTGGGCCTGAACTCAAGGGAAAGACTCTTGGGGTAATAGGTCTGGGAAATGTGGGACACCTTGTTGCAAACATGGGTGTGAAGCTTGGAATGGAAGTTATAGGATACGATCCGTACATATCTGTAAAAAATGCTCTGGCTTTGTCTTGGGATGTTCAGTACACAAGTGACATAAACGAGCTTTACAGAAGAAGTGACTACATCACTCTTCATGTTCCTTACAGCGATGAAACTAAAAATTATATAAACAAAGAAAATATAAAATTAATGAAGGACGGCGTGAAGATACTCAACCTTGCAAGGTCAGGCATTATTAATGACGATGACCTCATAGAAGCATTAGAAAGCGGCAAGGTAGGATATCACGTATCAGACCTTCCTACAGAGAAACTTTTGGCTGCTAAAAATGTTGTGTGCATACCTCATCTTGGTGGTTCAACTTTTGAAGCAGAAGAAAACTGCGCAGAAATGGCTGTAACTCAGCTTACTGAGTATCTGGAAAGAGGCAACATCACCAATTCAGTTAATTTTCCTGATTGCTCAATGGACAGATACCCTGGAACTGACAGAATTGTGGTATTGAACAAAAATATTCCAAACATGATAGGACAAATGACTACAGCTCTGGCAAGCCACAACGTAAACATAATAGGAATGGTCAACAAGAGCAGAGGCGATTATGCCTGCAACATAATAGATGTTGTCGGGGAAATAAATGAAGCAAAACTTAAAGAGTTGGAAGAACACTACGGAATATTGAGAGTAATGCTCATAAGACAGAAGACAGAACAAAAAACAAATAATATACAATAATCATATACAATAGCGTTAGATAGTAGTAAAAGGCGGAGAAATAATGAAAAAAGTCAACATATATTCAGACGGAGCCTGCAGCGGAAATCCCGGTCCGGGAGGATACGGTGTCATACTTGAATACAACGGCAAGGAAGCTGAACTGAGCGGGGGAGAAGAAAACACAACAAACAATAGGATGGAGCTCATGGGCGTAATAGCAGGCCTTGAAGCATTAAAACAGCCCTGCGAAGTAACTGTAACTACGGATTCCAAGTATGTGACAGATGCATTTAATAAAGGGTGGCTTGTATCCTGGCAGAAAAAAAACTGGAAAAAGTCTGACGGTAAGCCGGTTTTAAACTTAGAGCTATGGCAAAGGCTTTTGAAAGCTGCAAGCATTCATAATGTTACATTCATTCATGTACTTGGACACAACGGGCATCATTACAATGAACGCTGCGACAAGCTTGCTGTAAGAGAAAGGGATAAATTTTCTAGTTAACTATTAAGAAACATTCATAGCCTCATGAATATTATAAATTAACAAATTATATTATGAGGTGATTATATAATGATTTATAGACAAGATCAAAATTTATGCCCCAACAAATTTACCATGCCCTATGTGGTTCAGCCCGGTGATACTTTAAATTCCATTGCGGCAAGATTCGGAACAAATTTAGTTGGACTTCTGGAACTTAATCCTATGCTGAGACTTCGCACATTGACTGAAGGAATGTCTCTATGTGTTCCAAGGGTTCCTGAAAGACCATCATGCATTAACGGAGCATATTATACAATTGTTGAAGGAGACAGCTTTTACAACATAGCCCTTAAGTATAGACTGCCTTTGAATATACTCCTTGAAGCTAACCCGGAAGCAAATCCATATGACTTGAAGGTTGGTCAGGAGATATGCATTCCTAATGTGCCCGCAGGCTGTCCTTTTGGAACAGTTGTAGTAATTCAAGAAGGAACAAGATTAAGCGACATTCTTATAACTTACAATTTAAGCCTTAATGAACTGGTGGATGCTAACCGTGAATTTAATCCGAACATAATAGTTCCTGGAACAGAACTTTGCATACCTCCTGAAAACTTTCAGGAATGTGACACAGAAAACTCAAGAGAATATATTATAAAACCTGGAGAAAGTCTGGCAACGGTGGCTGTTGCACACAACATTTCGCCATCTGCATTACTTACTGCCAATCCAAATTTAAGGCCGTCAAACTTCCTTATTTCTGGAACCAGGGTATGTGTACCAAATGTATAAATAGATAATAGGAGAAATAAATGAACAGCAAAAAAAAAGTAGGAATTGCCTTAGAGGGCGGGGGAGCAAAGGGTGCTTACCAGATAGGTGTCTTGAAAGCTTTAAAGGAACTAGACATCCATTACCAATGCGTGGTCGGCACATCAATCGGAGCTCTTAACGGAGTGTCCTACGTATTGGGCGATTATGATAACAGCACTGAATTGTGGAGCAAATTTGATTTTTCATATTCGGACAATAATAAAAAGAAAAGCAAAAATTCTCAAGATATATTTGATAAAATAACAAGAAACATCGACAAATTTGAAAATAGCTATTTGAAAAGCTCAGGTGTGGATCCTGAGCCCATCATTGAATTTTACAAGGATGTGGTGAGAGAAAAAGATATTCGTGATTCAGTGATTGAATACGGACTTGCAACATATTGCCTCACTGACAGAAAACCATTGAAGCTTTTTAAGGAAGATATACCGGAGGGTATGCTTCACGAATTTGTTTTTGCCAGCTGTTATCTACCGGTATTTACACCAAGGCCCATAGGAGATAAGTATTATCTTGATGGAAGCATGTTTTTAAAATTACCTGTGGAAATGGCGGCTGATAAGGGCTGTGATATAATAATTGCAGTACGCCTGAGACCTGAAAAGTATGATTACAGCAGTTTTGAAAATGTTGAAATAATAGACATAGCACCTGATGAATATTTAAGCAGTACATTAGAAGCAAGTTCGGAAAGAATAAAGTGGATGATTCGTCAAGGTTATGAAGATGCAAAAAGAATACTAGATGAAAAACGCCAGATATTTTAAATATCGGCGTTTTTTTAATAAAAAAACAGCAGAATTTTCTGCTGTTTAATAATTTATAAAACAAGTGAAGGCGGAGCATAAACTCTTGCAGCCAGCTCCTGGTTCAGCATGTAAAGACCTTTTGCATCTGATCCGAAAACATTGTATTTTAAAATCAAATCTTCTGCATTTTTTTCTTCTTCGCCTTGTTCCTTAATGAACCAGTCTAAGAATTGTGTTGTACGATAGTCCTTTATATTGGAAGCTTCACTGTAGATATTGTTTATAGAAGCTGTAACAAACTGCTCGTGTTTCAAAGATTCCTGAAGCGGCGACATGAAACTTGAAAAAGTGATGTCTGGAGCCTTGATTTCTGTGAGTGTCACTTTTTCGCCGTTGTTTTGCAGGTATTGAAGAAATAAAAGTGCGTGGTCTCTTTCTTCCTGTGCCTGAACTTTAAACCAGTTTCCAAAGCCGTTAAGCCCTGCTTCATTATAGTAATTTGACATATCCAGATATAAATATGCCGAGTAAAATTCTTTATTAATTTGTTCGTTAATCAAACTTGATACTTTTTCATTCAACATGATAATCTCCTTTAAGTAATCTATTTAGTATATAGATACCCAAAAATATTCAAACAAAACAAAAAATAAAAATTCATATTAACTTATTTTGCTCTTTGTCATATACTACATGGAGGTGATTGCTATGATATGTGATGAAAAGGTGGCTGCAACGGGCATGAGCAATGGACGATTGATGCTTTTCTTGCTGGAACTATTTGGCGATGATTACATATGTAAAAAGGCGGTTGATTTAAGCGGTCTTGAGAAGGCTTCTA
Source organism: Sedimentibacter sp. B4 (assembly GCF_000309315.1). Classification (NCBI taxonomy): domain Bacteria; kingdom Bacillati; phylum Bacillota; class Tissierellia; genus Sedimentibacter; species Sedimentibacter sp. B4. Next base: position 9,592 of record NZ_CANG01000037.1, on the reverse strand, counting down.
TACACAGCATCATTACCTATGATAATTGTGTGTATCTGGCCGATTCATTCAACAATAAAATTTACAAATATGGCTATAATGATGGTGATTTTCTAGAAACAACGGTAGGAAGAGATCCACGTCACATGTTCATTTACAATGATACCATGTATGTTGCGAATTTTGATTCCGACAATATTTCTGTAATTGATTTGTCAACATTCACTTTGACAGAATCAATTCCTGCAGGAATAAAGACACACGATGTAATTGTAGCTGAAGACAGTAAAATGCTGTACACAACCTGCTATGAAGAAAATTTGGTTATAGAATACAGCCTGATAAGTGAAAACAAACGCTATTTCACCACAGATGGAAAGCCTATGCACCTGGTTTTGTCAAATGACTGCCTAGTAGTGATGACATACTTTGTAAACGGAAATGTTCACACAAAAATAAACTTTATGGATTTGCACAAGGCAGCTGTTAATGATGTAATAGAACTAGAAGGACTTGCATCTGATTTTTTAATTGACAAAAATATGATTTATACAATTAACATAGTTGATAAGAGCCTTTATGTTATTGATGTCTTTAAAAGAAAAATAATAAAGAAAATCTTTCTGGGCGGTTATCCTGAAAGTATTGCCGTCGGTAAAAATAACATATATGTGTCAAATTCCAAAAAGAACCAGATTGTATCCGTTGATAAGCAAAGTCTTACAATAAACGAAACAATAGAACTAAATTTTATTCCGGACTGCATAAAGATTATTTAAGGTCTGAAGTCAGTGTATTTATGATGCTGCCGAATATTTCTTCAGGATTTGAATCCCATTTTTTGCATATGTTTTTTGCTAAATCTTCTGTAGGAACATTTATGCTTAAGCTGAAAATGATGGATTCATTTTCCATGACCTGAAGAGTCACAATATACTCGTCTTCTTTTCTTTTGTAATAGTGTCCAAGCAGTTCCCTCTGTCTTTTAATCTGCTTTTTTAAAAATGAAAAGTTTGTTTCTACTTCCTTTGTGAAATAATCGGGAAGCTTATCTGCGAACATTTCAAGTGCAGCAATGCCTGCTTCTGATATGGAATAATACTCATTGCCATTTTTAGAGTTTAGTACTACAAACTTTGCATCACACAAGTCACCTAAAAGCTGCTGAAGGGTAAAATAATCCATGATGTTATGATCTAATATGTAATTTGTAAGCTCAATATTAGTAAGGGGGATGTTGATGTAATTAAGCATATATAACAATTTTAATTTATCCTGTGCAATTTTGTTGCCGTTTCCCAATTTAGTCCTCCTGGATAATATATATTATTTATTATACCAAAATATAAATTAATAACAATATAAAATATGAAAATTCTTCATGTGGACATTATTGTTGTTATGATATAAAATTGATATATATAATAAAAAGGGGTATGAAATGAAAAAAGCGCATTTGTTATTGACAGTTTTATCATTTGTGTTGCTTACATCATGCAGCAACATTCAGGGGGAAGTTCCATCATCAGGCATTGTTCAGGAGCAGGAAGCACCTGTTGAAAATGAAGACATCACACTTCCGGAAGAAAATCCAGTAACTAATAATGTAAATAAAAACAATGAGGATGAAGTAATTATTGATCCGGTATCACAAATAGATTTATCCTTAAATCCAAATGAACTTGGTGAAATAATGATTTTAATGTATCACGGAATAGGTGATACTGAATCAGACTGGCAGAGAACTCCGGAAAATTTCCGAAAAGATCTGGAATACATGTACCAAAACAAGTATCAAATGATAAGCCTTAATGACTATGCCAAAGGTGAAATAAAAACTAAGGCTGGATACACACCTATTATTCTTACATTTGATGATGGAAGGCAGAACAATTTTAACTACATTGAAGATAATGGGCAGCTTGTCATAGACTCTGACTGTGCTGTGGGAATACTTGAAGAGTTTAAAAACAAGTACAGCGATTTTGATGTTACGGCAAGTTTCTTCCTTGGAACAAACCCTTTTGGACAAAAAGAATACGTAAATGAAAAAATGAACTTTCTTGTTGATAATGGTTATGACATAGGAAATCACACATACAGCCACGAAAAGCTCGAAATGCTGAGAAGTGATGATATTCAGGCTGAAATAGGAAGTGTGAACAACATTATAAACTCATACGTGCCAGACTATAAAATTGAAACATTAGCTCTCCCTCACGGAAGCAACCCAAAAGATGAGTATTTAGACTACATGCTTGAAGGAAGTTACGAAGGCAAGGAATATAAAAACATTGCAGTTCTTGACGTGGGCTGGAGGCCTGCATATTCGCCTTTTGACACCATGAACAACTTCAAGAGCCTGTACAGGGTTACTGCAAGCGAAATAAAGGTTGACAACTGCGGAATGTATGATTACTTCAAACAATTTGAAGCAGGTTCAAGAGAAAAATTTATAAGCGATGGAAACAGCAATGTTGTTACAATACCAAAAAAACATGAAGAATATCTGAACAAGGAAATGACAGGAGAAAAAATAATAAACGTATATTAAGGGAGGCTTGCCTCTCTTTTTTTACGCCATTAATTTAATAAATAATATTGAGAACTTCAAAAAAATCGAGTACAATAGAGTAAATTGAAATGTAGGGGGAAATGATGAATATAATAAATCCAAGCATTAAACTTAAATGTATCATAGACCGAAATGATTACGAGAAAATAAAGAACTTAGAAAATATATGCCGGGAACATGATAAAACATCCCTTAAACTTGAACTTGATTATAAATTAAGCAACTTGAAGTCATCAGAAACAAATTTAGTTAACATAAATGAATTTATGTATTTTAATGATGATGAGCTTATTGGATACTTAGGAATCTGTGATTTCGGAGGGGACGAAATCGAAGTGAACGGAATGGTTCATCCCCAGTATAGAAGGATGGGAGTGTTCAAAAGACTTTTTTCACTGGCTCGTGATGAATGGCATAAAAGAAAATCCGTTTCCATGCTGCTTTTAAGTGACCATCAATCAACTCAAGGAATTGAATTCATAAAAAGTGTATGTGACGGGTATGCCCATTCTGAATATGACATGATTTTAAACATTGAAAATTTTCAAGAATTACAATCTAAGACTCTAAAATTAAGAAAAATCACAAGAGATGATGCATCAGAAATAGCAAGGCAAAATTCAATTTATTTCAACATGGAGTTTTTAGAGGAAGATAACATTGAAACTGAGGTCGGAAGCTATAAAAACATTACATATATGGCAGAAAAAGAACATGAAGCAGTAGGAAAGGTAAGGATTGAAATCAACAACAAACAAGGTGGAATTTATGGATTGGGTGTATTGCCTGAATACAGGGGCCTTGGGTACGGACGTCAAATACTTTCAATGGCTATCGAAGAACTTTTGAAAAACAATGCTGAAAGTATTTTTTTGCAGGTTCTAACAAATAACGAAAATGCACTTAATCTTTATAAGTCCTGCGGTTTTTCTGAAAGATACACCATGGATTATTATATTATTAGAAATGACAATGGAGAGAATAATGGATGAAAACAAAAGAACTGAAATAATGGACAAAATGATAAAGGTATGCATCTGCAAGGGAATTTCAAGGGCTTCAATCAAGAAAGCCATAAAAGAAGGTGCTCTTACAGTTGATGAAGTAAATAAAATTACCGGCTCAGGCGGAGGTTCCTGCGGAGGAAATAAATGCAGGGAAAAAATTCTCATGATGATAAATGAACGGGAGGAAAATCTATGAATCAGGACTTACAAAATATAATTGAAGAAAGCAACAACATAGTGTTTTTTGGTGGAGCAGGTGTGTCAACTGAAAGCGGCATACCGGATTTTCGAAGTGTTGACGGACTGTACAGCACAACATACAAATATCCGCCTGAAACAATCATTTCTCACAGTTTTTTTGTAAGAAACACATCTGAATTTTATGATTTTTATAAAAATAAAATGATATTTTTAGACGCTTTGCCAAATCAAGCTCACATAAAGCTTGCTGAACTTGAAAAGAGAGGAAAGCTTAAATGTGTAATAACACAAAATATTGACGGACTTCATCAGGAAGCCGGGAGCAAAAATGTTCTGGAGCTTCACGGTTCAGTCAGGCGCAATTACTGTATGAAGTGCGGGAAGTTTTATGACGTGTACAGCATAGTAAATTCAAAGGGTGTTCCAAAGTGCCAGTGCGGAGGAACCATCAAACCCGATGTTGTATTGTATGAGGAAAGCCTTGACGGTGAAATTTTAGAAAAATCTGTGGAATACATAGAAAAAGCCGATGTGCTCATAGTTGGGGGAACTTCACTTGTTGTTTATCCTGCAGCAGGACTCATTAATTATTTTAAGGGGAAAAAGCTTGTGCTTATAAACAAGTCTTCAACTTCACTGGATAAAAGTGCTGATTTGGTAATCTGCGACAATATCGGAAAAGTATTTCAATAAATCAAAATGAGGATTAAATGTACAGAAGAAAAGAAATATTAAGCATACTTGCAGTAATGATTTTAGTAGTTGTAATTATAATATTTGCTTATGAAAGAGATGTAAGGAAAAACTTGACAAGCTCTGAAATTCAGTGGCTCAAAGAGCAGGACTCCATTATTTATGCAGCAAACGACAATGCTCCGCCACTGCGTTTTGTAGATGAAATTGATGATCAGTACAAAGGTGTTGTGGTGGACTACATCAATCAGCTGTCTCTTGAACTTGGAGTTGACATTCAGACTGTTCCCATGGAGTGGAATCATGCATTGGAATCACTGAAAAATGGGAATACTCACATATGTGATATGTTTGTTAATGAGGAAAGAAGCAGATATTATTTGTTTACAGACCCCATTTACAATTTAAGGACAGTTCTTCTTACAAAAAACAACAAAAGCTTTGAATTAGAACAAATTAACAACATGGTAATTGCAACAGAAAAAGGTGATTATGCCAATGCATATTTAATTGAAAATTATCCTGCTGCAAATCTTGTGTACACTCAAAATGTTGAAGAAGGACTTGAAATGTTTTTATCAGGTAAAGTTGATGCTGTAATTGGCGATGAGCCAATTATAACATATCTTCTTGTGGAGAGGGGGCAAAATACAAATCCTAATTATATCAATCAGGTTCTCTATGAAGAAGAGGTTGTTCTTGCTGTATCAAAAAATAAACCTGAGCTTGTTTCCATACTCAACAAGGCTATTTTGCAGATGAACAAAAAAGGACAACTTGAAAAAATTCAACAAAAGTGGTTTGGAATATCAACGCCTCTCATTGCAAAGAAGACTGATGCAGAAATGATTGAAAATATAATTATTTCCGTTATAATAGCATTAATTGGTTTCACAGTGATAATTTTAAACAACTATTCTCTTAAAAAACAGGTGAGACGTAGAACCATCGAACTTGAAAGCAGCCGAAATGAGCTTAGGATAATATTTGACGGCATGACTGAATACATGATTGTAGTTGACAAAAACAAAAATATTATAAACTGCAATAAAAGTTTTGCTGATTTTTCAGGAACTTCAAGAGAAAAAATTGCAGGAGAAAACTGTGAAAATTAATTTGAAAAATTTTTGCAACGGCTGCACAGGCTGTATGACTGAAGAAACTCTAAAATTGCAGAAAACAATCAAAAAAGAAGTAATGGCCGGCAAGGATGTTTATGAAATAACTTGTCAGCTGCTAAAAGGAGCAGAAGACACTGTTCTTATTTCAATAAAAAATATAACAATAGATAAAATAAACAGAAACCAAATGCTTCAGACAAACAAAATGATTGCAGTGGGGCAGCTTGCAGCAGGCATGGCTCATGAAATCAGAAATCCTCTGGGGATTATCAGGACACAGAGTTACTTGCTTCGTTTAAATGAAAATCAGGAAGAAACAACAAACAAGTCTCTTGATTTCATAGATTCAAGCGTGAACAGGGCAAGTTCGATAATAGACAATATACTTAGTTTTTCAAGACTTACGGGAAACAAAAAAGATTTTGTAAATCTGAAGGAAATAATTCAAAAAATTATAGAGATGCACAATGATATAATCAAAAAAGAAAATATAAGAGTTTCTCTTGAATGCAGTATTGATGAAAAGCTGAATTTGAGCACAGAAAGTATGGAACACATTTTGCTTAACCTTATTTCAAACGCAGTAGAAGCAATGGAGCATGGGGGAGAAATTAAAATAAACGCCAATGTTGAAGAAGGCAATATCATCATTGTGTGCGAAGATACAGGATGCGGAATTGACGAAAACAACATGAACAACATATTCAATCCTTTTTTTACAACGAAGGAACTTGGAAAGGGAACCGGCCTTGGGTTGTTCATTGTTTATTCGGAAGTGGAAAAAATGGGCGGCAAAATTCATGTATCCAGCAAACTTGGAGAAGGAACAAAGTTTACCATAACAATACCAGCAGAAAGGAACAATGATGACAGGATTATTTAAAATATTAATAGTTGATGATGATGCAGATTACAGAGAAACATATAAGATGCTTCTTAAAAGAAAAGGATACAATATAGAAGCCGCATGTTCTGCCGAAGAAGCATTAAATGTTATGGATAAGGAATTTTACCCTCTTGTTATTACGGACATTATGATGCCTGGAAAAGACGGAGTGAGCTTTTTAAGGGAAGTAAAGGATTTATATGACAAAAATGTTGAAGTTATAATGGTAACTGGCTACGGCAGCATTGAGACAGCAGTACAGACAATGAAAATGGGAGCCTTTGGTTATTTTATCAAAAGTCATAACCCGGAAGAGCTGATACTTGAAATAGAAAAAGTTTATAAAATATTTTCTCTGCAAAACATAAATAAAATCAACAAAAACAATGAAAAGGGCAGGCACCTTTGTACCAGCAAAAACAAGAAAATGCAGAAGGTTTTTGAAATGGTCGAACTTGTGGCTGCAAGCAACTCAAACGTCCTGATTACAGGAGAATCAGGAGTAGGTAAGGAAATAATTGCCCATTTGATTCATGAAAAAAGCCCACGTGCTCAAATGCCGTTCATACCAATAAACTGTCAGTATTTTTCTGCAGGATTAATAGAATCTGAGCTGTTCGGACATGAAAAGGGAGCCTTCACAGGGGCAGCCTCAAGAAGAATAGGGCATCTTGAAGAAGCAAACGGCGGAACAATTTTCCTCGATGAAATCGGAGACATGGAAGAAAACACACAGGTGAAGCTGTTAAGAGTATTGGAAACAAAAAGAATTGAAAGAATAGGATCAAACAAATTAATTGATGTTGATTTCAGGCTGGTTTCAGCAACAAACAAAGATCTTGGCAAATCTGTTCTTTCAGGCAGGTTCAGGGAAGACTTGTACTACAGGATAAACACCATAGAAATAAAGGTTCCTCCCCTCAGAGAACGAAGGGAAGACATTGAAGATTTGATTTATTTTTTCATCAACAGGTTTAACATGGAAATGGGAAAGGGAATAAAGACCATTGACGAAGATACAAAACAATACCTTTTAGACTACAAATATCCCGGCAACATAAGGGAGCTTAAGAATATTATTGAAAGGCTTGTTGTTTTGTCAAATGGAGGTGTACTTAAGGCAGAAATGTTCAAAAGCGAGAAAATAAATATCAATGAAAATGAAAAAGAAAATATTACACCTTACAAGGAAGCAAAACAAAATTTTGAAAAGCGTTACATTATTCAGGTATTGAAAGAATACCAAAACAACATTACACATGCTGCAAATATTATGGAAATAAGCAGAAGACAGCTTTTTAACAAAATAATTGAGCTGGACCTTAAGGAATATATCAAATAATAGGAAAAAAAGTGCTAGGAAAAAAATTTCCCGTTGAAAAAAATTTCCTGGTATTTTTTATGCCTTTTGGCCTTGTTGCCGGTTTTAATTCATATAAAATGTTGGCACGCATATTGCTTATATATAACTGAACTATATATTATTGGAGGTAATCAAATGGAATCACAAAGAAAAAAACTTGAGTTTTACGGCGGTGAATGGATGTCATTTATTCCATTCCTGGTATTTTTGGCATTAATAATCACAACAACATTTCATTTTGGATCAATTTCAGACGGCGCTTTGTGGGTGCCTGCATTTATGGCTATTATCGTCGGTTTTTTCTTTGCAAAAAACAAAAGTGATTTTGCTAATGCTGTAATTGATGGTATGGCAAGCAAGGAAGCAATAATCCCTGTAGTGTGCTGGCTGTTTGCAGGTGTATTTTCAAGAATATTGAGAACATCTGGTCTTGCATCAGGTATTGCCGGTGTTGCAGCAGGAATGGGAGTAAGCAGCACAATGTTCATAGTTGTTTCTTTTATAGCATCAGCTTGTTTTTGCAACTGCATCAGGTACTGGCTTTGGCACAATAGCAGCAGGCATGGGCGTTCTTTATCCGGCAGGTGTTGCTCTTGGTGCTAATCCTGCAATGATGGCAGGAGTTATAATTTCAGGAGGAGCATTTGGTGACAACCTGGCACCTGTTTCAGACACAACAATTTGTTCTGCAACTTCACAAGGCGTTGATGTTCCGGGAGTTGTTAGATCAAGACTTAAATATGCCATGGCAGCAGGATTAATAACAATCATATGTATTTTTATATTCGGTTCAGGAAGTGGAGCAGCCGGAGCTGCAGCTGAAGCTTACAGCTATGATCCTAAAACATTGCTTATGTTAATTCCTGTTATAGCAACAATATACATTGCTGTAAAAACTGGAGATATAATCATTGCTACAACTATAGGTTCTGTGTTTGCTGCAGCAACAGGAGTTGCCGCTGGATTGTTTGACATAGTTCAAATAGATGTAGTTGATGCAGTAAGACCTGCTCTGCTGACAGTTTCAGGTGCCGGGCTTGACCGTACAGTAGGCGGAGTTATTTATGCAGGTTTAAACAGCATGATTCAGGTTTGTATACTTGCACTTCTTCTCTTTGGTTCAATTTCCATAATGAGACAAGGACAGGGAGATGTAAAGCTCTTAAATGCCCTGGGAAAAGTTGCAAACACAAGAATTGGAGCAGAGCTTACAATTTCTGCTATGGTAATAAGCCTTTCAGCTCTTATGGGATTGAATGCACCTGCAATTCTTGCAGTTGGATCTTCATTTGCAAAACCTTTGGGAGACAAGCATGGAATAAGTCCATACAGAGTTGCAAATCTTCTGGATGCACAGTCAAACACATTGTGTTATGCACTGCCATGGACACCAGCTATGATTTACACATTAGGTTTTGCAGCTGACAGCAGCGCCCCATTGGTGGCAACACAAGTTATGCCATACGTATTTTATTCATACGCAATGCTTGCTGTAATGTTTATTTCTATACTGGTTGGTGTTGGACAAAACGACAATTTGGGCAAAGCTTTAAAACAAAAGAAAGAAGCTTAAAAAGATTATAGCTGCCATGCATGTGCATGGCAGTTAAAAATTATAGAAGCCCTAACCCCATTGTAGGGGAGGACTACTGTCCTCCCGCTAAAAAATAGCGGTAGGTCTTTCGCAACGAGCACCCAATGTATGCGACCAAAGGAGCAAATACATTGGTGATGCGAGACTGCGGAACAATTGTATATCAATAGTAA